>NZ_JAHXNQ010000007.1:0-279577 GCF_023148575.1 Pseudomonas sp. EYE_354 | reverse complement strand
GAGAACGAGGTCGGCAGCCTCGCGTTTGAATTCAGGGGAAAAGGTACGGCGTTGTTTGGTCATCTGACACCTCGTTCTGGCGAGCATTCTCGCCTAGATGGGTGTCCGGTTTCATTAGACCACTACAAATAGAGTTTTCTCTAAATGTGAATTTTTAAACCCTACAGGAAGTCATAAAGACAGGACGTACCTGAATATTGTTAACCGGTTGGAAGAAGCAGGTGTTATTAGGCCTGGCATGACGTTGATAGATTGCTCTACGGGGAATGCTGGGGCGGCGCTTGCTTGGATCGGAAAAATGAAAGGCTATAAAGTTAAAATTTTTATGCCGGAAGGTATGACTGAGGAGCGCACGGTACAGATACGTTCTTATGGGGCTGAAGTAGTTGAGACATCAAAAGACGATTTTTTATCGGGCGCTGTACTAACAGCTAAGCGTTATGTGGCAGAGTGCGCAGATAAAGAAAATTATTTTCTGGATCAGTCCAGTAACTTATTAAATAAGCAGGGTTGGACATTCTGTGGTGAGGAAATAATAAGAAGCTTGAAGATGCTTGATATAGTGCCCGATTATTTCATCTGCTCGATAGGTACGGGTGGGACTTTTTCCGGTATTGCTGAGGTCCTGAAGCACGCCTACAGCGAGATTATAACAGTTGGTCTTGAAGTCAATAATTCTGCTCCATTGTTTGCAGCGCGAAATCACATGGCTTTTGAGCACCGTCCTCATAACTTGATGGGGCTAGGTGCCGGCGTGTTGTCGGCTAATACGAGCGCTGAATTGGTTGATGAAGTGAGGCTGATTGATGGTGCTGAGGCTTGGGATCGAATGAAACGCTTTATTGATGAAGAAAAAATTCCAATTGGTCCGACCTGTGGAGCGAATCTGTTGGCCTGTGATGAGGTTGTAAAAAACGTCAATAAAAAAAATATTGTCACTTTGTTTTTTGATGGCTCATGGAAGTACGCGAGTCGCTGGAATGGTGTTTATCCAGAATACAGTGAGGTGAGTGATGCTGCTCGAAGATATTTATAAAAATGCCAAGGTTGTAAATTCCGGTAAGGCGTGGACTACGGTGAACGAGTTCACTGATCAGATTCCAGCATTAAGGCCGGAGGTCCTAATGGAGGTTGCGCATGAAATAATTAAGTGTATGGATTTGAGTGTTTCAAAAATAGTCACTGAAGAAGACAAAGGCGCTGCGCTTGCTACGACAGTCTCGTTGTTGACAGGTATCCCGCTGGCAATGGCTAGATGGTATTCGTATAGCCTGAGTGATATTAATGAGCAGGTAGTCAATATACAGTCTGAGTACTTTGATGGCGTTGTGTACCTTAATGGGGTGGATGTCGGAGATCGAGTCACTATTATTGATGACACATTGAGTACTGGCGGTACGATTATTGCGCTGGCTAGAGCCGTAAGTGGCGCAGGCGGCGAGTTGGTGGATGTTATTTGTGCAGTCGAGAAGGTAGAGAACAATGGATTTAAAAACGTTAAGAGTCACACAGGTGTTGAAGTAAAAACACTTATGAAGATAATGGTTAGGGAAGAAGGTGTGAGTGTTATTTCGTAGTGTGATAATTTTCGGTTGAGTATGTATGCTTAGAATAGGCGTAATAATTGGCTTGGTGTTCTGCTTGCTCAGCGCAGCCTTCGATGTGTACGTTGCTTACGTCACACAGTCGATCAATACCTTACTGGTTGTTTTTTACTGCTTTGTAACGTCTGCGGTGTTCTTTATCGTGTATGCACTGTGTCGCGATGCACACGCTCTGGTGGCGAGGCTGAAGTCCTGTTGGAAGTTCGTGTTAATCGTCAATGTGGCGGTTTTACTCAACTGGGGGGGGGCTGTTTTATGCCCTGCGTTATTTAGAGCCTGCCGTGGTCGGCGTCGCCTCGGTCGCCTGCGGACCCGCACTTACGTTAGTTATTTCGCTGCTGAGTAAACGCGGCGCCAAGGTCGCTTTAGCCGATACGCTGGTGTCCTGCCTGGTGCTCACGTCGGTAGCCATCATGTTGTTCAATTCCTTTACCGGCGACAGTGGCGTCGTTGCGACCACCGTGGAGGAGCGGCTGCTGGGCATTGCCAGCGTTTTGGTTTGCGCGTTGGGTACGGTCATGTACACGGTTTTCTCCAAGGAAATGTTCGCACGTCAGTGGACGGTCTACGAAATTCTGGCTGTCAGGAGCGTTGCGATGATCGGTGTCTGCGTTATCGCAATACCTGTTGGCGTAGGGAGTTTTTCGCTCGACCGCGAGTTGATTCTGCCGATGATGATATTGGTGGTCATCGGACATTTGCTGCCGATCTACCTGATTCAGAAAACCATTTACTACTTGACGCCTATCCATGTGTCCCTGGTGTTGCTGACCCTGCCTGTATTTGTGCTGTTACTCCAATACCTGGACACCAGAGTTGAATTCTCCATGGCCAGTATGCTGGCGGTCGGCATCATTGTGTGTTTGCTGTCGGGTCGGGCGATGTATGCAATCAGGAAGGAGGCAACATGATCAACGTGGTCGTGGTTGACGGTTTCTCTTCTGGGAAATTTGTAGCGAAGCGCTTGAGTGAAAAGGGCTGCGTGCTTATGCATGTGGCGTCATCGCAGGCTTTGGACAGTTACTATTACAAGGGTTTTGATTATTCGGTTTATGAACGGATCCTCGTAAGTGGCGATTTAGCGAGCACTGTGGTGAGTGTCGAGTGCTTCCAGCCGTACTTCATCATTGCGGGCGCCGAAACCGGTGTACCCCTGGCGGACCTGCTCAATGAACGACTGCAACTGCCCTATCACAATGACTTCGACAAGACCGAGGCCCGTCGCAACAAGTACGACATGATCCAGTGTGTTGCTCAGGCACAGTTGTCCGCAGCTCGGCAATTCGCCGCAGCCAGTTGGGCTTTGGCCGATACCTGGATCAGGGAACACGGACGCTTTCCCGTCGTGATCAAACCGCTGGCGAGCGCAGGTGCCGATGGAGTGTTCGTCTGCGTGGACAGGAAAGCGTGCGAAGTTGCCGTGGGTAAGCTGCTGGGCACCACAAACAAATTAAACCTGCCGAATACGCAGGTGCTGATTCAGGAGTACCTGGCGGGGGTGGAATATGTGGTGAACATGGTTTCACTCAACGGCCAATCGCTCGTTACGGAAGTGGTGAGATACCAGAAGCAGCGTACAAAAGAGGGAGGCATCCTGTATGACATTGATGAGCTGATCGGCTCTGATTCGGCGGTTTACCCGGTACTGGTGGATTACACCCGGTCCGTTCTGCGGTGCCTGGGTATTCGCAACGGACCCAGTCATGCAGAAGTCATGCTCACTGCAGAGGGGCCGAAACTGGTAGAAATTGCGGCACGAACCGATGGCATTCTGCGCCCCAGCGTATCCAGGCAAACCACCGGGCTTGGGCAGATTGAAGCCGTGGCCTTATCCATCGTTGAGCCTGAATTTTTTTCCCAGTTATTGGCTAGGGATGTCGACTATCGACTGCTGCAACATACCTACAATGTATGCCTGATCAACCGTTCACATGGCTGTTTTTATAAGGATCTGTTTTTGCAAGAGCTGCTCAAGCTTGAGTCTTTCTTCGACGTGGTTTTCTACGTCGAAAATGGCCAGTCCTTGGGAGTAACGCAAGATGTGTTCAGTCAACCGGGTACTGTGTACCTGGTTCATACCGACCCGAAAGTGATCGCAGCGGATTACCTTAGGATTCGCACACTTGAAGCCGAAGGAGGGTATTTGACTGTCGGTTAGCACGCCTTCAAGCCAGGTCGCACACCCCAAAATTCCACCCGCCTGTATCGCTTGGTTTTTGTCGCCGCATGGTCGAACGCCCGCACCGCTAGCTTGAGCGGCACTGGGTGAGTAATCACGGGCGCATTGAGCTGGAGTTCAAGGACGTGTCAGGCCCGTATCAAGCGGCAACCTTTGGGACCAGCCGGATAAAGTATTATTTCGTCAGGTGAAATACTGGATTGTAAATCCTGGTGATTCCATCCATCAGGGCTGCGGTGGAACATGCCTGGCGTCGATACCTCACTTTTGGAGCCGTTCATGTCCCTGTCTGCGATCAAACTGTATGGTTTTCCCCTGTCCGGGCATTCCCATCGGGCCGAGTTGATGCTTTCCCTGTTGGGCCTGCCCATGGAATTTGTCCTGGTGGACCTCAAGCAGGGCGCCCATAAATCCGCCGAGTTCACCGCCACCGTCAACAGTTTTGGCCAGGTGCCGGCGATTGATGACAACGGCAATGTGGTGGCGGACTCCAACGCGATCCTGGTTTACCTCGCCACGAAATACGGCAACGGCCAATGGCTGCCGAGCGACCCGCTGGGCCAGGCGCGCGTGCAGCGCTGGCTCTCGGCCGCCGCCGGCCAACTGCATGCCGGGCCCGCCACTGCGCGGTTGGTCACGGTGTTCGGTGCGGATGTGGATGCTGCGTCCGCCATTGAGCGTGCCCATGCCTTGCTCGCGCTGGTGGAGCAGCAACTGAGCGAGACCTGCTACCTGGCCGGCGAGCAGCCGAGCATCGCCGATGTCGCGTTCTACACCTACGTGGCCCACGCGCCGGAAGGCAATGTGTCGCTGGCAGACTACCCTCAGGTACGCGCCTGGCTCTCCAGTATTGAGGCGCTGCCGGGTTTTGTCGGCATGCCGCGCACGGTGATCGGCTTGCAAACCCCATGATGCGAACGCCCTGTGGCAAGCTCGCTCGCCACAGGGGTGCTCATTGAGTCAACAGGAGTCGCGATGGACCGGTTTCACGAAATGCAGGTGTTCCTGGCGGTAGCCGAGGAGGAAGGCTTTGCCGCCGCGGCGCGCCGCCTGAACACCTCGCCACCGAGCGTGACCCGGGCCATCGCCGCGATGGAGCAGCGCATCGGCACGCAGTTGCTGGCGCGCACCACCCGCAGCCTGCACCTGACCGAGGCCGGCCAGCGTTACCTGGAAGATTGCCGGCGCATCCTCGCCGAGCTGGACGAAGCCGAGGAAGCGGCGGCGGGCAGTTATTCGATCCCCTGTGGCCATCTGACGGTGACCGCGCCGGTGCTGTTTGGCGAGCTGTATGTGGCGCCGGTGCTGGGCGAGTATCTGAACCGCTTCCCTCAGGTCAACCTCAACGCGCTGCTGGTCGATCGCGTGGTGAGCATGGTCGATGAGGGGGTAGATGTGGCTGTGCGCATCGGCCATCTGCACGAGCCGGGGCAGCAGGCGACACACGTGGGGGAGGTGCGCCGCGTGGTGTGCGCAGCGCCTGCCTTCCTCGACCAGTATGGTCGGCCGGAGCACCCTGGGCAGTTGCGCGAGGCGCGCATCGTCACGCCGTCGTCTGCCGGCCAATCGGTGAGCGAGTGGGTGTTTTCCCAGGGCGACCAACAGCTGAAGGTGCCTATCCAACCGCGTCTGGTGGTGTCGGCGAACAACGCCGCAATCAACCTGGCGCGCCTGGGGTGGGGCATGACGCGGGTACTGTCGTATCAAGTGGCCGCGGCGGTGGCGGCGGGTGAGTTGGAAATCGTGCTGGAGGCGTTCGAGCCGGCGCCGCTGCCGATCCAGGTGCTGTACCAGAAAAGCCATCGCATCCCGGCCAAGATCAGCACCTTCGTGGAATTTCTCAGCCAGCGCCTGGGCCAGGACGCCGCGCTCCAACGGCGCGGCTGATGGAGCGTTATCGCGATATGCAGTTGTTCGCGGCGCTGGCCGCGCAACCGAGCCTGGCCGCGGCGGCGCGCAGTGCGCGTGTCTCCGGCCCAACCCTGGTGCGCGCGGTGGCCCGTCTGGAAGCGCGCCTGCACCTGCCGTTACTGCAACGCAGCACCCGCGGGGTAAGCCTCACCGATGCCGGCAACGCTTACCTGGCCGACTGTGTACGGTTGCTGGCGGCGGTGGATGCCGCCGAGGCCTCGGCCAAGGGTTTGCACGTGCAGGCCCAAGGCAACCTGCGGGTGTTCCTGCCGTTGCTGTTCAGTCGCTATGTGATGGCGCCTGTGTTGGCCGGCTATCTGGAGCGCTACCCCGAGGTGCGCCTGCACGCGTCTTATCACGATTACTACCCGAACCTGCATGAAGAGGGCCTGGACGTGGCGATCCTGGTGGGTGGCCTGCCCGACTCGGCGCTCATCGCACGGCCCATCGGGCACGTACGACAGGTGGTGTGCGCCAGCCCCGATTACCTCGCCGCCCATGGCGAGCCGCGGCACCCGAGCGAGCTGAAACGGCACGCACTGGTCGCCGCTGCCGAGTCGGTGCTTTGGGAATTTCCGGGTTATTCACTCAAAGCCCGCGCCCGGTTGGGCTGCGCCACGGTGCAAGGCGCGATCAATGCCGCCGTGCACGGCGCGGGCGTGATGCGTGGCCTGAGTTACCCCCTGCATGAACCCCTGCGCAGTGGGCAATTGCGCCGGATCCTGGCGGACTATGAAGGACCGCCGCTGCCCGTGCACGTGGTGTACGGCGAGGGCCGTCATGCGCCGATGCGCGTGCGCAGTTTTGTCGAGCACTGCGTGACCGCGTTGCGCGCCCATCCGGCATTTCAGCTGGCGTAACAGTGGATTGCCTGGCGTGGCTATTCTCTCGTTTGATGCGAGGGCGCAGCATCGAACCATCCCATAGGAGGTGGCCCTTATGAACCCTGTCGAACAGTCCCCTTGGCACGCCGGCGAACGGCAGATGCAGCACAGTGCCGGCGTTGCCGAGCGCATGGCCGTGATCGGGCCCAAAGTGATTCGTGATCATCTTCCCGAGCAGCACCGCGACTTTTATCCCTTGCTGCCCTACTTGCTGCTGGGCGTGGTTGACGCTCAAGGCATCCCATGGGCGACGTTGGTGGAAGGCGCGCCGGGGTTTGCCCATTCGCCCGAGCCACATCGTTTGCAGGTCGACAGCCTGCCCTCCAGCGCCGACCCCGCCCGCGCCGCGCTGCACCCCGGTGCCGCAGTGGGCGTGCTGGGTATCGACCTCAGCACCCGCCGCCGCAACCGCATGAACGGCCGTGTCGGCGCCCTGGATCACGCGGGGTTTTCGGTGGACGTGGTGCACACCTTCGGCAACTGTCCCAAGTACATCCAACTGCGCCCCGTGGAGGGCATCGCACGTAAACCCGGCACCGAGGCCGAGCATTCCAACGGCCTGGACGCTGCCGACCAAGCGCTGATCCGCCACGCCGACACCTTCTTCGTCGCCAGCTACGTTGACGTCGAGGGCGAACGCTCGGTGGACGTGTCCCATCGCGGCGGCAACAGCGGCTTCGTGCGCGTGGACGCAGACGTGCTGACCATTCCGGATTTCGCCGGCAACCTGTTCTTCAACACCCTCGGCAACCTGGCGACCAACCCGGTGGCGGGGTTGTTGTTTATCGACTTTGCATCGGGCGACGTACTGCAAATCGCCGGGCGCACCGCGTTGATCCCTGACGGCCCTGACGTGGCTGCGTTCGAGGGCGCGCAGCGGTTGTGGACGGTAACCGTTGAGCACGTGGTGCGGCGCCCGGCCGCCTTGGCATTGCGCTGGCAGTTTGCTGAGTTTTCGCCGTTCAGTCTGGCGACGGGGCGTTGGTAGCACGGCTGCGCGCGCCGCGCGTCAAGGCGGCGTCGGTACAAACGCCACACTTCCCTCATCACGTTTGTGAAACAAGCGCTCGCCATTATCCGGCCCGGTGGTGATCACCTTATTGCCGGCACCCAGGTACGCCAGTGGTGTCGGGTCGTCCTTGGAAAAGGGCGCGACGATTATCGTGCGCTGCGGGTCGAAGCGCTGGCCGCTGGTTTTTTCCAGCCAGGCCATGAACGCCTCGCGGGTGCCTTGGCGCGGGAAGTCCTGGGTCTGGGCCACGTAGTAGAACGGCTTGCCGGCGTTTTGCAGGTACATCGGGGCTTTGTTGTCGACCTCTACCAGCACCAGTTGCCATTGTTGCCAGGGCGCGCTTTTTTCTGCCTGCGCGCGCACGTCTTCGGCGAACCGGGTCACACCGCCGTTGCCGTTGGACCAGGGATAAGCCACGCCCACTATCAACAGCATGAGCGCGGCAGCGATGCCGAACCCGTTCCTCCAACGCGGCCAACGGGCGGGATTGTTCCTCAGTCGCTCACTCAACCACCACGCCGCCAGCAGTTGGGCAAAGGGCACTAACGGCAGCACGTAGTAGCTGCGTCGGCTGCCGCTGGCGGTGAAGAACACAAAGAGCAGGCCCAGGCCTGCGACCAGCCACCGCACGTTGGGCGGGGTGTGGCGCCAATTGCGTACGGCCAGCCACAGACCCAGCAGCCAGCAGGGTGTCCAGGGCAGGGTGTAGGCGGGGAGGTAGATCAGGTAGGTGTAGATCGGGCCCATATGGTCGAAGGGGTCGAAAAAGCGCACCACGTTTTCCCGGAACACCAGCGCCAGTCCGCTTGCACCATAGGTTGCGGCGCCGTAGACATGGGATAACACGAACGGAACGGCATACACCGCGCCGGCAATCAGCAGTGCCAGTAACAGCCGCAGGTTGAGGTGGCGCCTGTAACGCTGCTCGCTCAGCAGGTGCGGCAGCAGCACCAGGGCCGGTAGCACAAAACCGATCAACCCCTTGAGCAGCGAGGTCAGTGCGAGCAACAGGAAAAACACCGTATAGCGTCCCAGCCGTGTGTCATCCGGCCCACGCCAATACCACCACACCGCCGCCAGCACGCCGCAGACGGTCAGCACATCCGCGGTGGCCACGCGTGCCCAGAACAAAAAGTAGAAGGTGGTCGCGAGCATCCACCCTGCAATCAGCCCGGTGCCTTTGTGAAACAGGCGTTCGCCCAGCAAGTAGATCAGCCACACGCTCAGCCATGCGGCAATTACCGACGGCAAGCGCAATGACCATGGACCAAGGCCGCCCATCAGGTGCGCCGTGGCGGTGATCAGCCAATAGGAGGGCAGGGGTTTGTCGTAATACGGCACGCCTTTGAGGTACGGGTCGAAGTAATCGCCGCTTTGCAACATCTGCAAGGCGATGTTCGCCCAGCGGGTTTCAGGGCCCCACAGGTCACGTGCGCCCAGGCCCGTGAGCAACAGCACGGCCGTGACACTCAGCAATAAAAGCAGGGCGCCGCGTTGGGTGTTCCAGAAAGGCCGCATCATGGCAACTGCGGGTAGAGGATCAATTGCAGGGAGCCTTTCTTATAGCGTTTGCCGCCGAGCGGCAGTTGCCCGGCCTCGCGCATTTCGCTGGTGCTGCTCACGCGCAACAGCACGCCGACGGCGCCGTGCCGGCGGGCATCGGTGAGCCAGTTTTGCACCTGTTCCAGTTCGACTTTGCGTCTGACGCTACCGGCGTACTGCAAGCCATAGCGCAGCTCGCCCTCGGTGTCATACAGCGCCACGTCGGGGCGTTGCAGGCGCCAGGCCAAGGCGCTGGCACTGGCCAGCTCATTGCTTAACAGGGCGTGTGTTTGCTGCAGTTCCTGCAAGTGTTCCAGCACGAACTGGTCGGGCATTTGGTTATCAGCGATCTGCGCCGGCATGCTCGCGGGCAGCAGGATCACCAGCACACCGATGCCCAGCGCCGGCATGGCCCACAACGTGAGTGGTCGAAACGCTTGCAGCAGATGGGTAAGGATCCACACCAGCAGCACGATAAACGCCAGCGACAGGTTGAACATCTCGGCGTGGCTGTTGCTGTAGAGCGGCCTGGCGATTTGCAGGTAGATCAGGCCGATCATCGCCAGCATGCCGATGGCGAAATTGAGCAGACCATTGAGGCAAATCGTGCGTGCGCGACCGTCGCGCAGCAGGTCACTCAGGGTATGGCCCATCAACAACGCCAGGGGCAACAGGCACGGCATGATGTAAGTGGGCAGCTTGCCGTTGCTCAGGCTGAACAACCCCAGGGGCAGCAGCAGCCACAGGGCCAGGAAGCCGATCGCCGGCTGGCGTTTTTCTCGCCAGGTTTTGCGCAGGGTTGTAGGCAGCAGACCGGTCCACGGCAGGCACGCCACGGCGATAATCGGCAGGAAGAACCACCATGGCCGCACGTGTTGCGCGTCGGCGGCGCTGAAGCGGCGAATGTGTTCGTTCCAGAAAAAGAAGCGCCAGAAGTCCGGTTCCCTGGCGTGGATCGCCAGCACCCAGGGCAAGCACACCAACACCGCGACACCGATCGCCACGGGGCCATACCGCAGCAGGTCAGCCAGGCGCCGTTGCCAAAGTACGTACGGCACGGCAATCAGCACCGGCAGCGCCCAGGCCAGAAACCCCTTGGTCATAAAACCCATGGCGCAGGCAAAGCCCACCGCCGCCCAGGCGCCGAGACGGCTGCGCGGGCTGTTGCTGTCGAGGGCAAACCACAGCGCCACCAGGCTCAGGTTGACCCAAAGCGTGAACGGCGGATCGAGGTTGGAATAACCCGCCTGCCCCGCCACCAGGCCAAAACTCAAGTAGAGCAGGGCGCAGGCGAAGCTCTTGCGAGGGTCGTTCCACAGGCGGCGAGCGATGAGGTGGGCCAGCAGCACGCTTAAGCCTGTGGTCAGGGCCGATGCGATGCGTACACCGAACAGGTTCTGGCCGAACACCGCTTGGCCCAGGGCGATCAACCAGTACCCGGCGGCGGGTTTTTCGAAATAGCGGATGCCCATGAAGTGCGGCGAGACCCAGTTGCCCGTCTGGAGCATCTCCTGGCTGATTTGGGCGTAGCGCGTTTCATCCGGGATCCACAAACCGTGCAGGCCCAACGGCAATAGATAAAACGCAGCGAAGGCGAGCAACAGCAGGTGCAGGCGGTTCAAACGAATCATGAAAACGTCGCTCCTTGACGTTTAATTAATAAGTGACGAACTAAAAAGGCAGTCGCTGAAAAGGTCACGGGATTCACTAAGTTGCAGAACATGTAGACGACGTCCTTAATTAAAAGGCGCAACTCAACATGCCAGAACATGGCTGTCTTTTGGCTGAACAGTCAGTCGTGGCGGCTGAGGAGAGTGGTTAGATTTGCTTGAGCGCGGCCGGCCAGTCCGGGTTGTTCACAAGGCCCAGGATTTTGAGTTTGCCGTTGGGCAATACCTGCACGAACAGCGAGCTGCCGTATTCGGGGAACGCGGCATGCGGGAAACCCTGGGTTGTTTCGAAGTCGGCGATGCAGCCGCTGTGGGTGACGAACACCAGGTTGCGCCCCGGCTGTTTGTAGCGCAGCAGTTCTTCGCCCATGGCCGCGCCGCAGACGGCTCTTTCGCCCGAGGTCAGCTCATGTTTACCGAACATAAAGCGCAAGGTTTGGGCGGTACGAATGGCGGGGCTGGCGAGTACGTCGCTCTCGGCCATGCCCAAAGATTTAAAGGCGTTGCCGAGTTTTTCTGCGTGTTGGCTGCCGTTGATGGTGAGGCCTTCGACCGGGCCCAGGCAGGGGTTGGTCGAGCGGTCGCAGCGCTCTTCATGGCGCACCAGCACGATGATCTCGCCGTCGCGCCACAGAGGCAGCACTTGGGAACTCAACAGGCGGTCGCCGACGCCCAGGTCCCTTGGCGATACCGGCCAGAAGAGTACACAGCCGAGCAATAACGCCGTCACGCCTACACCTATCCAGCGCAGTTGGGGGCGCTTGATCCAGGCGCGGCGCGAGCGCGGTTTAGTCAGGGTAAGGTCAACCACTTCATTCACCATGTTCACTGTCGGCAGTGTTGTAATTAGTTAGGTGCAACGTGTCGGCGAGTACCCGAAGTGAAGCGAGAGGCTGTCACAGGGCCGCTGTCTTTTCGCTGAACATGTGGCGGTTAAAAGTTGCCAGGCACGGCAACTAACTAGTTGCCCGGGCGTGACGCTTGGCCGGTAATTTAAAGAGGGGTGGGTGGGCAGCCGGTGAAATCCATGTGAAAAATTCGCGTGGTTTCAACCGGTAGCCGTTATCCTCGATTGCCACCCATCAAACGAGTCTTCCCATGTTGCAGGTGCAAGGTGTCTTCAAAAGCTATGCCACGCCCCAAGGCCCATTGGCGGTGCTGGCGGGGGTGGATGTGCACCTGGCCGAGCGCAGCAGCCTGGCATTGATGGGTGAGTCGGGCAGTGGCAAGAGCACGCTGTTGCACCTGGTGGCCGGGCTCGATCGGGTCGATCGCGGCAGTATTGAGGTGAGCGGGCAGCGCCTCGATCAACTGAGCGAGGCGCAACTGGCGCACTGGCGGCGGACCGAGATCGGCCTGGTGTTCCAGCAGTTCAACCTGATCGGCAGCTTGCGCGTCGACGACAACCTGGCGTTCCAGGCTCGGCTGGCGGGGCGCTTTGATCCGCATTGGCAGGCGCAGTTGGTGGAGCGCCTGGGCCTGGGCGACGTGCTCAAGCGTTACCCGGAGCAACTGTCGGGCGGCCAGCAACAGCGGGTCGCGGTGGGCCGGGCGCTGGCGTCCAGGCCTGCCCTGTTGTTGGCGGACGAGCCCACCGGCAACCTTGACGAAGCCACCAGCGACGAGGTGCTGCAACTGCTGCTGGACCTGCTGCGTGACAGCCCCACCAGCCTGTTGATGGTCACCCACAGCCCGCGCATCGCCGCGCGGCTGGACCGGCAGGTGGCGTTGCATCACGGCCTTATCGTGTCGGCGGATGCGCGCTGACATGGCCGTGTTTTATTGGACGTTGCGCGCTTTGCTCAGCCATTGGCGACGTCATCCCGTACAGTTTTTCAGTGTGCTCACCGGCCTGTGGCTGGCCACTGCGCTGTTGACAGGGGTGCAGGCGCTGAACAGCCAGGCGCGCGACAGTTATGCCCGCGCCAGCCAGTTGATCGGCGGCGAAGCCCAGGCCAGCCTGAGTGCGCCGGACGGTGCCAGCGTCCCCGAGGGGCTGTTCGCCCAACTGCGCCGCGCCGGCTGGCCGGTGTCGCCGGTGGTGCAGGGGCGGGTGCAGCTCACGGGGCGTGAGGACGTACGCCTGCAATTGATGGGCATCGAGCCGCTGTCACTGCCGGGTGGCGGGGCGGTGGCGGGGCAGCACTTGAGCCAGGCGCAACTGCTCGCCTTCTTTGACCCGCCAGGGCGCACCTGGATCGCGCCTCAAACCCTGCAGGCGCTGGGTTTGCAGGAGGGGCAGCAGCCGCAGACAGTCGACGGTCAGCGCCTGCCGCCGCTGCACGCGCAGCCGGACATGGCGCCCGGTTTACTGCTCACCGATATCGGTTTCGCCCAACCGCTGCTCGGGATGCAGGGGCAGCTGTCGCGCCTGCTGGTGGACAAGGCCTTCGCCGCCGGCGACCCCAAGCCTCCTGTCACGCTGCAACTGCACCAGGCCGAGGACAATAACCTGGCACGCCTTACCGAGAGCTTTCACCTGAACCTCGATGCCCTGGGGTTCCTGTCGTTTGTGGTGGGGCTGTTCATCGTGCACGCCGCCATCGGCCTGGCGCTGGAGCAACGTCGCGGGTTATTGCGCACCTTGCGTGCCTGTGGCGTCAGTGCGCGGCTGTTGATCTTCAGCCTGGGCGTGGAGCTGGGCGCGTTGTCACTGCTGGGCGGCGTACTGGGTGTCGCCAGCGGTTACGTGCTGGCCAGCCTGTTGCTGCCGGATGTGGCGGCCAGCTTGCGCGGGCTGTACGGCGCTGAAGTGCCGGGGCAACTGAGCCTGAGCCGGTGGTGGTGGCTGGCGGGGCTGGTCTTGAGCCTGCTTGGGGCCCTGCTCGCCGGTGCCAGCAGCCTGTGGCGGGCGGCGCGTTTACCGTTGCTGGCGCTGGCCAATGCCCAGGCCTGGCATGAGGCCCACGGCCGTTGGCTGCGGCGCCAGGGTTGGGTGGCGGGCGGTGCGTTGCTGATCGCGCTGTTGGCACTGTGGCTGGGCGACAGCCTGGCGGCGGGTTTTGTGTTGATGGGCGCCTTGCTGCTCGGTGCGGCGCTGGGCTTGCCGGTGTTGCTCAACGGCTTGCTCAAGGTTGTGCTGGGACGCAGTCGCTCGGTGCTGGGCCAATGGTTTCTCGCCGATTGCCGGCAACAGTTACCGGCCCTGAGTTTGGCCCTGATGGCCTTGCTGCTGGCGTTGGCCGCCAACATCGGCGCCGGCTCCATGACC
The DNA here is from genome assembly GCF_023148575.1 of Pseudomonas sp. EYE_354. NCBI lineage: Bacteria > Pseudomonadati > Pseudomonadota > Gammaproteobacteria > Pseudomonadales > Pseudomonadaceae > Pseudomonas > Pseudomonas sp. EYE_354. Next base: position 265,564 of record NZ_JAHXNQ010000007.1, on the reverse strand, counting down.
TCCGGTTTTCGCCACACCTTCAACAACTGGTTGGAGCAACGCCTCACTGCCGAGCTGTACCTCAACCCTCAGACATCGGCCCAGGCCGACCAGCTCAGCCAATGGCTGGCGCAACAACCCCTGGTGCGCGCCGTGCTGCCCACTTGGCAGGTCGCGGTGCAGGTGCAGGGCTGGCCGGCAGACCTGTTCGGCGTGGTCGACGACCCGACCTACCGCGAGCATTGGCCGTTGCTGGAGGCGGTTGATGCACCGTGGGACCAGTTGCAGCACGGCGACACGCTGATGCTCAGCGAACAGTTGGCGCGGCGGCTCGCGGTGAAACTGGGGGATGCGGTGGGTATCCCGACGCCGCAGGGTGTGTGGTCACCCACGGTGGTTGGCATCTATGCCGACTATGGCAACCCCAAGGGTCACGTGCTGGTCAATTCGCAGCACCTGCTCAAGCACTGGCCGACGCTCTCGCCGGCACGTTTCAACCTGCGTGTCGCACCGCCCGATGTGGCGCCGCTGGTGCGCGAGGTGCAGCGGGTATTTGCCCTGACGGACAGCCGTATCGTCGATCAACAGCAACTCAAAGGCTGGTCGAGCCAGGTGTTCGAACGCACCTTCGCCGCCACCGCCGCCCTCAACAGCCTGACCTTGGGCGTGGCCGGTTTGGCGTTGTTCATCAGCCTGCTCACGCAAAGCCAGAGCCGCCTCGGGCAACTGGCGCCGCTGTGGGCGTTGGGCGTGACACGCCGGCAATTGATGCTGTTGAACCTGGGCCAGACCTGGCTGTTGGCGGTGCTCACGCTGCTGTTGGCGGTGCCGCTGGGCCTGCTGCTGGCGTGGTGTCTGGACGCGGTGATCAACGTGCAGGCCTTTGGCTGGCGTCTGCCGTTGCAGGTGTTCCCGTGGCAGTTGGCGCAGCTGCTGGGGCTGGCGCTGCTGGCCACGTTATTGGCCTCGGCCTGGCCCTTGTGGCAGCTGTACCGCAGCCAGCCCACGGACTTGCTTCGGACCTTCGCCCATGAAGATTAAGCTGCTGATGTGTGCGTTATGGCTGTTGAGCGCCTGTGACAAGGCCCCCGCGCCGCAGGCGAGTTTCGCCGGCCTGGGCAGTGAGGCGGCGGATTTTGCCCAGGTGGTGCCGGGCAAGGTCTTTCGTTTCCCCGACGACCACGGCCCCCACGAGGGCTTTCGGATCGAATGGTGGTACGTCACCGCCAATCTCAAGGACGCCCAGGGCAACGTGTTTGGCGTGCAATGGACGCTGTTTCGCAACGCCCTCAAGGCTGGGCCGACGCAGGCCGGTTGGCAGGACTCGACGGTCTGGCTCGGCCACGCGGCGGTCACCTCCGCCAACCGGCACTACGCCGCCGAACGCCTGGCCCGTGGCGGCGTTGGCCAGGCCGGGGCCCAGGCGGCGCCGTTCAGTGCCTGGATCGACGACTGGAATTTCACCACCCGTCCTGGGGCGACGGATGCGTTGGCGGACATGCAACTCAACGCCAGCGGCAAGTCATTCGCCTACGACTTGCACCTGACCTCCCAGCGTCCGTTGGTGTTGCAGGGCGACAACGGCTACAGCCGAAAGTCCGATCAGGGCCAGGCCTCGTACTACTACAGCCAGCCGTTTTTTACCGCGAGCGGCAGCGTGAGCATCGATGGCCACACCTATCAAGTCAGCGGCCCGGCCTGGCTCGACCGCGAGTGGAGCAGCCAGCCGCTGAGCAGCCAGCAGACCGGCTGGGACTGGTTCTCCCTGCACCTGGACGATGGTGAGCGACTGATGCTGTTTCGCGTGCGGCAGCAGGACGGCGGCGGCTATCTCACCGGCACCTGGATCGACCGCCAGGGCCGCACCGAGACCCTGCACAACGCCGACATCCAACTGGCTCCGCTGGCAACCACGGCCATTGACGGACGCACGGTTCCAACGCGCTGGTCGCTGAAAATTCCGGCCAAGCAGTTGGATATCACCACCGAAGCCGTCAACCCGAACGCCTGGATGAACCTGAGTATTCCTTACTGGGAAGGGCCGGTGCGATTTGAGGGGGGAGTGGGGTATCTGGAGATGACGGGGTATTAGGTGCGAGGAAATTTCCTACATAAAATACTGGACATGCATACAGTATTTGGCTAGATTCCATCCCAGGTGACCGGATGTCACCTGACCTTCACTTTTTAACTATGGATGGATAAAAAATGAAATCTAAAAAAGCCTTTATGCTGGGCGCAGCCGTGGCGGCCTCCTGCTTCGTGTCGGCCTTTGCCCTGGCCGAGCAATACCCTCATCTGGCGGCGCAAGCGGCCCAACCTTCGATCAAACAAAGCCTGAAAGCTGCTGGCAACGTCCAGTCGACAAAGGCGCCGGCGGGGCTCAAACAGCAACTGCGCGCGGGTGCTCAACTCAAAAAGTCGCAGCCCGCCGTGAAAGCCAAGGCTGACTCGGTGGTGGTGGACCATCCCGCGCAAGCTCCCGTGACCCAGGTCAAGAAGCCCAGCGCACAGTCGGCGACGGCGGTGCAGGCTGCGTTGGTTCAAGGCTGCGAAACCACGCTGGATGTGAACCAGCTGTACACCATCAACGGCGTGCAGACCGGCAATTTGCTGTGCTACCACTTCAACCTGCCGAGCAAGGCCCGGATCAATGCGCTGTTGGTCGGCCAGACCGCCGGCACCGACATGGCGTTGACCCTGTTCCAGGACGATGGTCAAGGCAACCCGATTCCACTGAGCACCTCCGACAATCCGGGCACGGGCGATGAAAGCCTCGAAGGCGTGCTGCCGGCCGGTGATTACTACTGGTTCATGGAAGCCAATGCGGCAGTCCAGGGCTCGAGCTTCCAGTTCGGCGTGGCGGTGGATGCCAACATCGATGCGTTCGAACCCAATGACACCCCGGATACCGCGTTCCAACTGCCGGACACGCTGAACTACCTCCAGGGCAACGCGGACAGCGTCAATGATGTGGATTACTTCGACTTCACCGCAGTGCGCGGCCAAAGCGTGGGTATTGCCTTGACGCCCGATGCGGCCAGCGGCAGCACGCGCAACAAGTGGATCCTGGAACGATGGGATGGCAGCCAATGGGCGCAGGTGGACCCTGCACTCAAATCCACCTCTGTCCCAAGCCCCGGTGTGGGCGGGGTGGTGAAGGTGCGTGTGCGGCCCAACCCTGGTGACGCGTGGAGCGCGACGGGAAAATACAACCTGTCTTTGGGTTCTAACCCGCGCATCAACACCTCGGACGTGAAGGGCGAGCCGAGCGTGATTCGCATCCCGTATTCCGCGTCCGATGTGGGCTACGGTTACATGACCACCCAGGCCTATCGAAACCTGACCTGGACCATGAACCTGTCGGACAGCACCGGCGCGCCGCTGGTGGGGTTGCACCCGATTGTGTATCTCGATCAGCACATCAACCCCGATACCGGCAACATCGTCTACAAGGCGTATTCGGCGGCAACCGACAGTGCCGGCGAAGCGGCCGGTACGATCAACGTGGGCACCTGCTCCGGTGATTTCCAGACCACCTTTGTGCATTACTCCCAGGGCTACAACAACACCTGGCGTACCACCTTCAACTACGGTGTGTGGCGCATGGAAGTACTGGAATATCCGGGGATCGGCGTGGGCGGCGACAATGTGCCTTACGTCAGCTTCGGTCACCTGTGCAACCAGACCTTGTTGAGCAGCACCAAGGCTTAACGGGCGATTTTCTTTGACCTTAAGGGCATACAGGCCGCGCGCCTGTATGCCCTTTTTGCGTTATGGCGCCAGTGCCACCGCCAACGGCAAGCGCGCCATGCTGGTGTTCTTCAAGGAGCCCAGGTACAGCCGGTCGCCATACTCGCACGCGGTGGTGACCGGCGAATAATTACCGGCGCTGCCATCCTGCAAATTGGCGATGACTTTCCCCTCGGTATCGAGCTCCAACACAAAGCCTTTGCGCTTGATGGGCTTGGGCGCCAGCCCTAGCGGGCGTCCGCCGGTGTTGGCCAGTACGTCGAGGGTTTGGCTGCCGGGCGCGGTGCGAATGATGCGCCCATCATGCAGGCCGCTGATCAGCATGCCCTGGGCGGTGTCCAGTTCACCGGCTGCACGTGGGTGGGCATCAACAGCAGAAAGGCGACCACCGCCAGCAGCAACACAAACAGCACAGGCGCAGTTTTCTTGGGCGAGTGCTCATGGCGGTTCCTGGTTATCGTGGGGGTTGGGGCGTTTGAAATTGTTCCCCTGCCGCACCTCGCGGCGCATGGCGAGAAGCTCAGCGTGCTGTTGCCGGAGGCTGAGCTTAGTGGGCAACCGGGAATCTGCGAGTGCTTGAACGTGACCTGATGTGTTGCGCCTTAAATCAGCGGGTCCCAACGTTGCGACCAATCACTGTCGGCCTTGACCACGCCGCGCAGCAGTTCCAACGCCTGTTGCAACACCGCTGAGTCCCGTGCACGGGAATACACCAGGTAGGTTGGAAAGCTGAATTCCGGCGCCTTGGCTACACGCTCCATCACGCCGCTGTCCAGATAGCTCTGGACCACCCGTGTGCGGAAGTAACCGGCGCCGCCGTTTTCCAGGATGTACTGCAAGGCCAGCGGCCCCAGATTGAAACTCACGGCGGCACGGGCTTTGTCGGGCAGGGCGGCATCGTGCTGCTGGCGAAAGCCCGGGCCCCAGTCGATGTACACGTATGGGGCCGGGTTACTCACCAGTTGCACCAGGATCAGTTTTTCTTCCAGCACTTGCTCCACCTGCAAGCCCGGCCAGTATTGCGGCTGGAACACCAGTGCCGCATCAAGCACACCCAGCTCCAGTTGGCGCAGCAGGTATTCGCCTTCGCGCACGACTGTGCGCAGGGCGTGCCCGGGAATCTGTTCGCGCAGGGCCTGGGCCCAACCGAGCATCAACGGGTTGCACAGGCTGACCTCGCCGCCGATGTGCAGCACATTGCAATAGCCGTCGGGCAACGGCAGATCGCGGCGCGCGGCCTCCCAGGTTTGCAGCAACTGATTGGCGTAAACCACGAACGCCTCGCCGTCGGCGGTCAGCCGCGCACCTGCGCGGTTGCGCACAAACAGCGTGCAGCCCAACTGGGTTTCGAGGTTTTTGACTCGTGCGGTGATCGCGGTCTGGGTGACGTGCAATTTCTCGGCCGCGGCGGCAAGGCTGCCGCAGCGGGTGATTTCGAGGAAAGTGCGTGCAAGTTCGATATCCATACATCTCTCGCAAGTGGCTCAGCCACGCAGTGTAGCCTTCAGGCCGGCGAAAAAATCAGCTCCACATCGATCTGATGCCCCTGGCGCAGCACATACTCGCTTAAACCCTGGCGATTGCGGATCAAGTAGCCGGGATCATAGACGAAGCAAATCAACCGTCGGCACCGCGGGTGTGCGGCATAGCGTGCGATGTCGATGATCAACTGTTCGCCCAGTTGCTTGTCCTTCAACCCCGCGCGGGTCATTTTCACTTCGACCCCGACTTGCATATCGTGCAGCAGAAAATCCATGCGCGATGAGGCGCCTGCGCAACTGGGCACGGGCTCCTCGGCACGCAGGTCGGCGATATGCAGGCTCAGAAGTGCGCGCAACAGGTCCTGCACATCGTATTCGTTATGCACCGACAGGCCCGTGCGGCCATCGTGACGATGGGTCAGCGCCAGGCAGAAGCGATGAAAATGCTGGAGTAGATGCCGGACGGTATCGAGCGGCGAAGGCGCGGGGGCGTCGGGTTCATCGTCAAAAAAGCGGGCCAGCTGGCGCTCTTCGAAATCCACGATGGCCGTCGGCTCCTTGAGGCTGGCGTAGATCAACAACAGCAGCAAAATGATTTCGAGCAGGACAAACAGCAACAGGCCCGACAAGGCCGGTCGCAGGGTGATCTGCGGTTCGTAACGATAGCGGGGCAGTGTGCCGTCGGCTTTTTCGCCCTGGGGAACGAGCTGAAACTTCAGGCTGACGTATATCCATAGATGCCCACGGTCCGGCACGATAAAACTGGACAGTGCATCCAGGCGCTCCTGGCTCGGCTCGCGGTTGTAGGCCTTGAGTTTGTCGAACAGCGGGTCGGTGTTCTGGCGGAACTCCTCGGAGATCATCAGGTTATACACCGCCGGGTTGGTCTGGTCGGCGGGCTGAAACACCTCATAGATCAGCAACAGGTAGTTGATGGCGATGCTCACCATGATCAGCACCAACAGCAGCCGCGTCCTGCGCTTGTAAAGGCGGGTACTCAGGATGACCTGGGCGAGGGATTGCGGCGACGGCTTGCGCCGGATCGACTTGAACCAACTGATCATAAAGCGGTGTTCTCGCGCGACGGGCTATTGAATACCGATGGACCAGCGTCGGGTCGTCTGGTCTTCGTGGCGTTTGTCGATATCGGTTTCGTATTGGCACTGCGGGCCCTCGCAACTGTATTCGAGCGTGAGCGAGGGCGGAGGTTGAATGGCGAACAGCGAGCTGGACTGCACCGCCGGTTCGGTCGTCAGGGGCTCAGTCGCGGGCGCGGTGTAAGTCAGATCCAGCGCGGCGCTGCAGGCCATGGCTGGCAGGATGGCGAGCAGTGCACTCGCCACAACGGTCCTTGTGAATGCCATCTAAAACAATCCGTACCACAAAAAATGAAGCGCGAATTATAGGCCGATAGCGAAGGGGGATGCACCGCGCTATCCCCGGACGGCCAACCCACAGATCACGCAGGCTGCCAGCTGTTGAGTGAGGTTGCGTCGTAAACGATGTTCTATCTATCGCCCCACACCTGAATCCACGCAGCGGGTGGACGCAGGAGGCCGTTTGCCGTACGCCAGAAAAACCCCGATCCATCGGGCTGCACAGCCGCTGGTCCCTGGGCTGGTTGGCTCCTTGAGGTGCAATTGTTCGACCTGAGGCGCGCTGAGGCTGTTGCCCTCGCCGTTGACCAGCACCATGCGCGCGATGCGCTCGGGAAACAGCGCGGCGTAATGGTCACCCAGGCGTGTCGCTGCTGCGTTGCCCAGGTAATGCAGTTGTGGGTCGCCCAGTTGGACGCGGACGAACTCCATGTCGCGAGCGGCCTGTTCAACGCCCTTGTCCTGGCTCAGGTCGTGCGAGCTGAGCTCGATCACGTCGTAGCGGTTGAGCAATGTGCGATAGGCCTGTGCCGAAGACGCGCCCCAGTGGCTGGCCAGTTGAATGGCGAAGGTGCCCACTGCGTTTCGTTGTGGCGGGTCGCCGGCCTGGGCGAAGACTACCCCCTCGCGACTCAAGGGGTCGCGGGCGCCCACTCGGGTCACGTAGAGACGCCGATTGCCTTGGCCGGGGGCCGTATGATCGCGCGGTACGCTCACGATGCCGCATTGGGTGCGCGCCAGTACGTCAGGGTCCAGGCGTTCCACGGCGGGGAGGGGGCAGTCCAACAGCCAGTCAATGGCGGTGGGTTTGATCAGCGGCTCGGCATGGCCAAGGCTCGCCGCCAAACATAGGCAGCCCCACACCAGGTGTTTTGCAACGGTCATCAGGAGGTCCAGGGCTGCCGTGTGAGAACGGCTTTTTACCAAGGACCTGGGGCTGAAGAATGTAGGGTTAAAAGACGGACGCTGTAGGAGATTTGAGTTTCGTTTATCGGATATCGCTTTGCCAGCCGCCGCCCAATGCTTTGTACAACGTGATGCTGGCCTGCAGGCGTGACAAGCGCAACTGCACGTTCAGGTCCTGGGCGGCGTACAACGTGCGCTGGGTTTCCAGGACGCTGAGCAGGTCCTCGGCGCCCGCCTGATAGCGGCTTTCGGCGATCCGGAAGGCGGTCTGAGCCTGTTGCAGTTCTTCTGTCTGCCAGTGGCGCTGCTGGTCCAGGCGCGTAACGCTGCTGAGGGCTTTTTCCACATCGGCAAACCCATTGATGATTGCGCCGCGGTAGCTTTGCAGCAGTTCATCCTGGCGCGCGCGGGCTTTGTCGCGTTCGGCGCTTAAACGGCCATTGTTGAAGATCGGTCCCACCAGCCCGGCCGTCAGGGTGTAGTAGGGGCTGCGCAGGATATCCAGCGCCTTGTAAGCGTCGGAGCCCACGGTGGCGCCGAGGGTGACCGCCGGCAGCATGGCCGCGCGCGCCACGGTGACGTTGGCCTGCGCCGCTGCCAGTTCGGCTTCGGCCTTGGCAAGGTCCGGCCGGCGGCTGAGCAATTGGCTGGGCATGCCGCTGCCGATGGTCGGCCAGGTCAGGGCCTCAAAGGGCTCGGCGGCCAGGTCCAGGGCTTGCACCGGTTGGCCGAGGAGGGCGGCGAGGGTTATCCGTGATTCTTCGGCAAGCTGTGCAATCAATGGCAACTGGCGCTGCTGGCTGGCCACCAGGCTTTTCTGCCGGGCCAGTTCCAGCGCGGTGGCTGCGCCGGCGTCATAGCGGGTTTGCACCAGGTCGAGCACGTTGCGCGCATTGGCCAGGTTCAGCTCGGCGATCTGTTGGCGTTGGTGCGCGGCCAGGGTTTGTGCGTAGCGGTCGGCCACGTTGCTCAGCAGGGTCAGCTCCACGGTGGCTTGGTCGAACGCGCTGGCTCGCAGGCTGTGCAGGGCGCTGTCGCGCGCGGCGGCGCGACCGCCCCAGAAGTCCACTTCGTAACTGGCGGCAAAGTTGGCGCCAAAGCCGTCCTCGGTGTCATCGCTTTTCGACACGTCCAGGTTCGGTCCACCTTCGCCGCGCAGCAGCTTCTGGCGGCTGGCGGTGAGGTTGAACTTTACTTCGGGCAACAACGGCGCGCCGGCGATCACTGCCGTGGCCTGTGCCTGGCGCACTCTGGCCATGGCGGCGGCGACGTCGAAACTGTCACGTCTGGCCTGGTCGATCAGACGGTTCAGTTGCGGGCTGCCAAACTGCGTCCACCACTGGCTGTTGCTGGCCTGGGCCGCGTCGCGCTCGGCGAATTGCCAGGCGGTCGGCGGCGCGACGCCGCTGTCGACGACGGGCGGGTCGCCGGCGCAGGCGTTGAGCAGCAGGCACAGGCTGATGAGGGACAGGTGCGCAGGGATGCATCGTTTATTCACTGGTCAATGCCTTAACCGGATCGAGCCGGGCAGCTTTACGGGCCGGCATAAAGCCGAATACGACGCCGGTGACCAACGCGCAACCAAATGCGCCGAGCACCGCCACCAGGGAAAACTGCACAGCCACTTTGGCCAGTACCAACACACCCCCCACCAGCAGGGCCAGCGCGATACCGCACAGGCCGCCGACCACCGAGAGCATCACCGCTTCGGTGAGGAACTGGCGCAGGATGTCGCGCTGCCGGGCCCCGGTGGCCATGCGGATGCCGATTTCGCGGGTCCGTTCACGCACGGTCATCAGCATGATGTTCATCACGCCGATCCCGCCCACCAGCAACGAGATGGCGGCAATCGAGCCGAGCATCAGCGACAGGGTGTTCTGGGTGTGCGCCTCGGCCTGGATCATCGCGGCGTTGTTGGTCAGCTCGTAGTCGCGTTTGCCGTTGTGCAGGCGTTGCATCAACTGGTCGATGGCCAATTCGGCCTCGTGGACCTTGCGCGCATCGGCGGCGGCGATCACCACATATTCGGGGTCGTAACTGCCGAACAGGCGCACGCTGGCGGCGGTGTAGGGGATGGCGATACGGTCGTCGCTGTCCTTGTCGCCGGAGGCGGCGCCTTTTTCCGCGAGCACGCCGATCACCTGGAATGGCACGTTCTCGATCAGGATGTATTGGCCGATGGGGTCCACCAGGCCTTTGAACAATTTGTCGCGCACACGATGGCCGATCACTGCCACCGTGGCGCCCGCGCGCTCGTCGGCTGCCGTGAAGTAGCTGCCCTCGACCACCGGCCAGTTGAAAATGTCCGGAAAGTTGGTGTCGTTGCCGCCCACATAGGCCACGTAATCGACATTGCCGAAACGCACCCCGGCCTCGCTGCCGTTGACCGGCATGATGCGCTTGACCTGGGGCAAGGCTGCCAGCGCCGCGACATCATTGAGTGTGACCACCCCCGGCGGCGTGCGCGGGTTGGGCGCTGAGCCGCCGAGGTAGAGGATGTTGGAGCCGAAGGCGCCCATCTGCGCCATGACCTGGCGCTTGCTGCCTTCACCCACCGCCAGCATCACCACCACCGAGGCCACGCCGATGATGATCCCCAGCAGGGTCAGCGCGGTGCGGAAACGGTTGATCCACATCACGCGCCAGGCCGCTTGCACCGCGTCCATCAGTTCGGCTTTCCAGGCGCCGTTGTGCTCGGCACCGTCGGCCAGCCGTTGGCGCAGGTCCACGGCTTGCAGTGCGCCGCTGTTGACGGTTGGCGCGCCGCTGTCGGCGTCGGCGGAATCGCTGATGATCAGGCCGTCGCGAATTTCGATAACGCGGTTGGCCCGCGCCGCCACTTCGCGATCGTGGGTGATCAGGATCACCACGTGGCCCTGGCTGGCCAGTTCGTCCAGCAGGGTCATCACCTCGGCGCCGCTATGGCTGTCGAGGGCACCGGTGGGTTCGTCGGCGAGGATGATGTGGCCGCCATTCATCAGCGCACGGGCAATCGATACGCGTTGCTGCTGCCCGCCGGACAACTGGTGCGGACGGTTGCCGGTGCGCTCTGCCAGGCCCAGGCGGCTGAGCAGGGCGCGGGCGCGGGCATGGCGCTCGGCGGCGCTGACACCGGCATAGATCGCCGGCATTTCGACGTTTTCCAGAGCTGAACCCGAGGGGATCAGGTGGTAGCCCTGGAACACGAAGCCAAAGGCTTCGCGGCGCAGCCAGGCCAGTGCGTCACTGTCCAGGTGGGCGACGTTTTCGCCGGCGAACAGGTAGTCGCCGACGCTTGGGCGGTCGAGACAGCCGAGGATGTTCATCAGCGTGGACTTACCGGAGCCGGACGCGCCGACAATGGCGACAAACTCCCCGGCATGGATCGACAGGTCGATGCCACGCAACACGTCGACCTGGGGGCTGTCACCGCCGCCGTAGGATTTGCGGATGTTCTTGAGTTCGATCAGAGGCGTGGTCAACTCAACCCCCGGTGCCGGTGGCCGGGCCGATCAGCAGGTGATCGCCTTCACTCAAACCGCTGAGCACCTGCACCCGCAGACGATCACTGATGCCAAGGCGTACTTCGCGTTCTTCGATGCGGCCGTTCTCCAGCACCACGCGGGCGATCTGCCGGTCGGCGCTGCTGGTGCCGGTCAGGGCGGCAACCGGCGCGGTCAGGGTGTCCTTGGCTTGGCCGGCGACAAAAAACACCTGGGTGGTCATTTCGGCCATCAAGGCGTTGTCGCCGTTGTCCACATCCAGCAACACGGTGTAGAGCACCACGCGGCCGGTACCGCTTTTGCCGGAGCTGTTGGGGCTGCCGCTGCCCTGGGTTTCGTTCAATGGCTTGGGCGGTATCGGCAGGATCTGTCGCACGGTGCTGGACCAGCGCCGGTTGCCGCCGCTGAGGGTGGTGAAGTAGGCGGTCATGCCGGGTTTGACGTGACCGATGTCGGCCTCTGAGACCTCAGCCCATACGGTCATCGGCGACAACTTGGCGATGCGCAGGATCAGCGGCGTCTGCTGTTGGGCGTTGAGGGTCTGGCCGACTCGCGCGTCCACCGCGACCACGGTGCCGCTCATCGGTGCGTAAATGCGCGTGTAGCCCAGTTCGGCTTCATCGCTGCGCAGGCTGGCCTGGGCCTGGAGTATCTGGGCCTGGAACATGTCGACGCGGGCCTGGGTGGCACTGAGTTCGGCCTTGGCGGTTTGCACATCCTCTTCACGGGTGGCGTTGCCGGCGACGAGGCGCTGCTGGCGCTGGTATTTCTGGCGCGCCAGCGCGTGCAGGGCCTTCTGTTCCTGCAATTGAGCCTTGAGGTTTTCGATGGCATAGCGACTGGCGTCGAGTTTGGCTTTTTGCGTCGAGGGGTCGATTTCCACCAGTAACTGACCTTCCTGGACCTGGTCCCCGGCTTCGACATGGATCTTGCGAATTTGCCCCGATGCCTGGGCGCCCACGTCGACATAACGCCGTGGTTGCAGAGTGCCCAGAGCGGTCACGCTGCTTTCGATATCGGCGCGGGTGACCGTTACGGTGGTGAGCGTGTCGCGGCCCGGCGGCAGCACCTGCCAGGCGGCCAGGGCGAGCAGGGGGATCAGGCACGCCACAACTAGCAGGGCGCGTCGGGCAGGTCGAGGGCGTTTCATGCTTAGGTTCCAGCCAGGAAAGTTCGGAGCGCAGTTGCGCAGAGCTGACAGTTAAACGAGAGAAATGCTCGTCAATTTAGGCTGTTACACACCGTGTAATAGCTCTTAGGAGTAAAAAAATCGACGGTTGGCGCAAGACTTCTTTAAAAGTAAGTGAGAATTACTATAAATTGCACGCACCCAAACTGCCATTATGCATTTGGCTGACATTTTCAGGCACTCAAGGAACGGATACCGCCCTCTACGGCGGTCGGGAGTCATGTTGGATAGCTACTATCGCGAGCTGGTGTGTTTTCTCAACGCCAAGCTGGGCAACCGTCAGGTGGCCGAAGATGTGGTGCATGACGCTTACGTCCGGGTGCTGGAGCGCTCCAGCGCGGCACCCATCGAGCAGCCTCGCGCGTTTTTATACCGTACGGCGCTGAACCTGGTGATCGACGGCCATCGGCGCAATGCCCTGCGCCAGCATGAGCCCCTGGAAGCCCTCGACAGCGAAGAGCGTTTCTCCCAAAGCACGCCCCACGCCAGCCATGACCAGAGCCAACGACTGGCGCTGCTTGAGCGCGCCCTGGCGGAGTTGCCGGCGGCCTGTCGCGACAGCTTCAAGCTACGCAAGCTGGAAGGCCTGACGCACCTGCAAATCGCCGGGCGCCTGAACATTTCCCGGGCCCTGGTGGAAAAACACATCGTCAACGCCATGAAGCATTGCCGGGTGCGAATGCGCGAGTGGGACGCTCACTGATGCTGATCGGTTAAATTTTATTTCATTGTCCTCGTTTCCTATCAACACATGACCTGTTGTGCAGGTCTTGAAGGTATTTCTGCCCCATCGCCAAGGGGCTTATCCAGAGGACACTGGAATGACACAGGCAATTGCTTCGCCCGCGGTTCACGACCTTATCGGTATCGGTTTCGGCCCATCGAACCTGGCGCTGGCCATCGCCCTGCAGGAACGAGAGAAAACCCAAGGCAAACTGGATGCGCTGTTTCTCGACAAGCAGGCCGACTACCGCTGGCACGGCAATACCCTGGTCACCCAGAGCGAGCTGCAGATTTCGTTCCTCAAGGATCTGGTGACCCTGCGCAACCCCACCAGCCCTTACTCCTTCGTCAATTACCTGAAGGCCCATGACCGCCTGGTTGATTTCATTAACCTGGGCACCTTTTACCCGTGCCGCATGGAGTACAACGACTACCTGCGCTGGGTGGCGGCGCAGTTCCAGAGCCAGGGCCGGTATGGCGAGGAAGTGCTGGCGATCGAACCGATCCTGCACCAGCAGCAGGTCGAGGCGCTGCGCGTGATCTCCCGCGATGCGCTGGGCGAACAGCATGTGCGCACCACACGTTCGGTGGTGGTCAGCGCCGGCGGCACGCCACGGGTACCGGACGCGTTCAAGGCGCTCAAGGACGATAGCCGCGTGTTCCACCACTCCCAGTACCTGGCCCGCATGGCGCAGCAGCCGTGTGTGGACGGCAAGGCGATGCGCATCGCCATCATCGGCGGTGGCCAGAGTGCGGCCGAAGCCTTTATCGACCTCAATGACAGCTACCCGTCGGTGCAGGTCGACATGATCCTGCGCGGTTCGGCGCTTAAACCGGCGGATGACAGCCCATTCGTCAATGAAGTGTTCTCCCCGGCCTTTACCGACCTGGTGTTCCAGCAGGTGGGCGCTGAGCGCGAGCGGTTGGTGGCCGAGTACCAGAACACCAACTATTCGGTGGTCGACCTGGACCTGATCGAGCGTATTTACGGGATTTTCTACCGTCAGAAAGTCTCCGGTATCGCCCGCCATGCGTTCAGCACCATGACCGTGGTCGAGAGGGCCGAGGCCGGCCCGCTGGGCGTGGCACTGACGCTGCGCAACAATGCCACCGGCGCCGTCAGCGTCAATCACTACGATGCCGTCGTGCTCGCCACCGGCTACGAGCGCCAGATGCACCGCGAACTGCTGGCGCCGCTGGAAGCCTACATGGGCGACTTCGAAGTGGCCCGTGACTACCGCATCGTCACCGACGAACGCTGCAAGGCGGGCATCTATATCCAGGGTTTCAGTCAGGCCAGTCATGGCTTGAGCGACACGTTGTTGTCGATTTTGCCGATTCGCGCCGATGAAATTGCCGCGTCGCTGTACGAAAACCATCGTCACCGGGGCTCGGCTCATTCGGTTCGCGACCTGCTGCTGGCCACCGCCAGCTGACAGGGTGCACTTGTGACGCAGAGGGCTGACTGATACTGTACAAAAAACCAGTATTGGCAGCCCTCCATGCAATTGATCGAAAAACTCAGCATTCTCGCCGACGCCGCCAAGTACGACGCCTCCTGCGCCAGCAGTGGCGCGCCCAAACGCAGCTCCGAGGGCAAAGCGGGGCTGGGCTCTACCGACGGCATGGGCATCTGCCACAGCTACACGCCAGACGGGCGCTGCGTATCACTGCTTAAGGTGTTGCTCACCAACTTCTGTCTCTACGACTGCCAATACTGCGTCAACCGCCGCTCCAGCGACGTGCCCCGTGCACGCTTCACTCCGGAGGAAGTGGTGACGCTGACCCTGGATTTCTATCGACGCAATTGCGTCAGCGGGCTGTTCCTCAGCTCAGGCATCATCCGTTCGGCCGACTACACCATGGAGCAGCTCGTGCGGGTGGCCAAACTGTTGCGTGAAGAACACGACTTTCGCGGCTATATCCACCTCAAGACCATTCCCGAAGCCGACCCGGCCCTCATCGCCGAGGCCGGGCGGTATGCCGATCGCCTGAGTGTGAACATCGAGCTGCCCACCGATGCCAGCCTGCAAACCCTGGCGCCGGAGAAGCAGATCGGCTCGATCAAACAGGCCATGCAGACCATCTACACGGGTGAACAGACTGTATTCAACGAACCCCGTGCACCGCGTTTCGCGCCGGCCGGGCAGAGTACCCAGATGATCGTCGGTGCCGATGACACCGACGACAGCACCATCCTTCACGGGGCCGAGTCCCTGTACGGCAACTTCAAGCTGCGCCGCGTGGATTACTCGGCGTTCAGCCCCATTCCCAACAGCCCGAAAAGTGTGCCCCTGGCCGCGCCGCCATTGATGCGCGAGCACCGTTTGTACCAGGCCGACTTTCTGTTGCGCAGCTATGGATTCAGCGCGGGCGAACTGTTTCAGGGGCCCGGTCACCTTGCCCTGGATATCGACCCCAAGCTGGCCTGGGCCCTGGAACATCGCGAGGTGTTCCCGTTGGACCTGAACCGTGCAGAGCCCACGCTGATCGCGCGCATTCCGGGTATCGGCCTGCGCACTACCCAGCGTCTGGTCGACCTGCGCCGCGAACGCAAGATCCGCTTTGAAGACCTGGCGCGCATGCGTTGCGTGCTGGCCAAGGCCAAGCCGTTTTTTATCACCAGCGATTACCACCCACAGCAGGCCGAAAGTACGAGCGTGTTGCTGCGCGAGCAGTTACGCGACCGCCCGCAGCCGCAGCAGATGGGGTTGTGGGGATGATCAGTCTGGAGTGCGACAACGTGTTCGATACCTGGCGCGAACAGGCGCGCTGGTTGCTCAGCCACCAGATCGACCCCAGCCAGGTGAGCTGGGGCGAGGCTGAGGTGGCGGACCTGTTTGCCACCGATCAGCCGATCCCGCCAGGGCAGGGCCCTTTCCAGGCGCGCATTCCCAAGGCCCTGCTCCAATTGCTGGAGTCGGCCGCCTGTTACCACGGCGACCAACGGTGGAGCCTGTTGTATGAAGTATTGTGGCGGGTCAGCCATGGCGACCGCACGGCGATGCTTGCGGGAGACAAGCTGGGCAGCGAGTTGCAGCGCCGCATCAAACAGGTCAGCCGTGAAGCCCATCATTTGCATGCATTTGTGCGGTTTATTGCCTTACCCGCCGAGGCGGGGCTTGAGTTGCCGGAGTATGTGGCGTGGCACGAGCCGGCCCACGACATCCTCAAATCAGCCAGCCAGCATTTTGTCGGGCGCATGGGGCGTCATCGCTGGATGATCGCCACGCCATTGGACGGGGTGTATTACGACGGTGAGCAACTGATCCATCAGCGCGAGTGTCCTGAAGCCTGGCGCCAGTTGGCGCAGAATATTGAAGACCCGCACAGTGCCATGTGGCTGACCTACTACAGCCACATCTTCAATCCGGCACGGCTGAACCCTAAGGTGATGGAAGGCCACTTGCCGAGCCGGTTCTGGAAAAACCTGCCGGAGGGCAAGTTGATACCGGGGTTGATCAGCGAGGCGCGTACGGGCAAGCAGAAGGACGGGCAGGCCAGGCGGATAGGGGAAAGGCAAGGAAAGCGAATTGTGCACCCGGTGCTGGTCAATGGGGTCGCCGAAAAATCAACGCCCCCGATTGAACATGGGCATTCGTAAGGCTCAGCCCAACGCGGCGGCGGTGTTTTTGACCACCGCCAACTCCGGATGCGCCACCAACTTATCGATGTGCAACTCGTCGTTGTTCAACCAGGTTTCGGTGAGCACCCGGTAGTGCTCCATGTCCCGGCAGCGCATGCGCAGGCTGTAGTCGAACGGCCCACTGATCAGTTGGCATTCGAACACCTGCGGGCAGGCTTTGATGCACGCCTCAAAGGCCTTTTGCGCCGAGCGCCCGCTTTGGTTGGACAGAGCCACCAGCACCAGCAGCGACAGGCCTGGCGACACCATCTGCAGATCGATGATCGCGCCGTACCCACGGATGACCCCACGTCGTTCCAGCTTGCGCACCCGTTCCAGGCAGGGCCTTGGGGTGAGGTGCACCAGCGACGAGAGCTTTTCGTAGGTGATGCGTCCTTGATGGCGCAGCACTTCGATGATCGCCTCGTCGATGCGGTCCAGTGCGGGGGAGGTATGGGGGGCGTTGGCCTTGGTGTCCATGGGTTTCACTTCAATCGGTTGGAAAGAAATTGCTGCAATCGCTCGCTGTTGGGGTGGTCGAGGATACCGCCTCCTTCTTCGACCCGGCCCTGATGCAGCAACAGCACCTGGCTGTACATCTGGCGGGCAAAGCCCATTTCGTGGGTGACCATCAGCATGGTACGGCCTTCCTCGGCCAACGTCTGTATGGCTTTGAGGACTTCTCCTACAAGTGCCGGGTCCAGTGCAGCGGAATCGGCTGTCCCACCCAGTGAATCGGCTTTGGCTCGCGAGAATCTGGCCCGTCCAGTGCGTAAACCGGCAGGCCAGAGCGGTCTCAGGCGCGCTTTTTCTGCTGCGCGCGCGGTTGTTGGGCCAGGCGCGCGAACAGATCCTTCGGATCGGCCAGGTCCGGAACCAACTCCAGTTCGCTGCCGATATCCAGGGCCTTGGCCACGTCCAGTACATAGCGCAGAGCCGAGTAGTCTTCGATGGCAAAACCCACCGAGTCGAACAGGGTGATCTGGTGCGCGTTCTCACGGCCGGGCTGTTGGCCGTTGATCACTTGCCACAGTTCGGTCACTGGCGAGTCTTCCGGCATGTGCTGGATCTCACCTTCAATGCGGCTTTGCGGTTCGTACTCGACAATCACCCGGGCGCGCTCGACGATCCGTCGATCCAGCTCGGTCTTGCCGGGGCAGTCGCCACCCACGGCGTTGAGGTGCATGCCCGGTTCGATCATCTCGTCCGTGAGGATGGTGGCGTAGGCCTTGTCGGCGGTCACGGTGGTGACAATATCCGCGCCCTTGACCGCTTCGGCCACGCTGTCGGCCAGAATCACCTTGATGGCCGGGAAGGCCTTGAGGTTGGCCGCCAGCTTGGCGGTGGCCTTGGCGTCGATATCGAACAGGCGGATCTCAGTGATACCCAGCATCGCGTGGAAGGCCAGGGCCTGGAACTCGCTCTGGGAACCGTTGCCGATCAGCGCCATGCTGCGGCTGTTGTCGCGCGCCAAGTAGCGCGCCACCAGCGCCGAGGTGGCGGCGGTGCGGATGGCGGTGGTCAGGGTCATTTCCGCCAGCAGCACCGGCTTGCCAGTGTCCACATCGCCCAGGGCGCCAAAGGCCATCACCGTGAGCATGCCGGCCTGGGTGTTTTTCGGGTGGCCATTGACGTATTTGAAGGCGTACAGCGAGGCATCGGACACCGGCATCAACTCGATCACACCGTCCGCTGAATGGTTGGCCAGGCGTGCGCACTTTTCGAAATCCTGCCAGCGCAGGTAGTCGGCGCGGATGTACTCGGCCATCTCGGTGATGCAGGTTTGCAGACCTTTTTGCGAAACCAGATAGCTGAGGTCGTTGACGTCGATATAGCGGGTCATGGCAAGACTCCTTATTAAAATGAGGGGCGGGCGGGCAGATGCACGTGCGCCAGCATGCAGCGGGCATTGGCGCCGCCGATGCGTTCGAGGGTGTCGATGTTCACCACCACTGGCACCCGCAATGGCAGGCGAATCGTCAAGACAGTGTGGATGGTTTGCACGGGGGCACGAATCCATGGGGGGTGAACTGTGGTGCTATTTTGTGCGTTGCAACGGGTGAATCCCGGCTGAAACTCGGGGTCGGCTCAGCCGGGAAAGCTGAAAAGGTGGGTATGACAGCCGTTTCGGCTGTTGCGTCGAATGACGATCACAAAATGTCTTTCCTGAACCCATCCTGAAGAACTTTCTTATTCAGCGTGGGAGAACTTTCCTACGGTTTACTCTCCAGAAACCGCGGCGTAAGCTTCGCGCGTTTTCATCAATAGCGGAGACCCTCAGTGGGTACTTGTTCAAGTGACAGTCGTCGGCCGGTTTCGGTAACCGGCACAGACTTGGCAAGATAACGCGCATTTTTCCGATGCCGTTGTCTCGCCACTAAACGCGAGAAGCGGCATCAAGACAGCGGCCAGTCCTGGCTCTGTTTCGATCCTCTCTCATCGACGCTGATCGGCACCCGGGTCACCTCGGGATGCTACGGACGCGCCTGCCTTTTGGGTGGGCGGGCCAAGCCGGCTGTGCCTGTCTGACAGGTGCGGTGCGGCCGGGCGGTACCTGCACGACGGTCTTTCCTCGCGCAGGAGTAACACCATGAACCTGACTCTGTTGAAAGAGTTCTTTGCCGGCTTCCTGCGGACCCGGCACATCGCCCGGCATTTCCGTCGCCTGGCCATGCTCGAGACCGTGACCGACGCCAGCGTCAGCCGCGAAGTACCGCCAACGCTGGCGCAAACCCTGGTGGTGGCGGCCAACAGCAGCAGCGTGCAATTGCTCGGCACGTTGGGCAGCCACGTCGAAGGCCTCACTACCCAGGAGGCCGATGCCCTCCGGGTGCAATACGGCCTCAATGAAGTCGAGCACGAGCAGCCGCTGCCGTGGTGGGTGCACCTGTGGCACTGCTACAAAAACCCCTTCAACCTGCTGCTGACCTTGCTGGCGGTGATCTCCTGGCTGACCGAAGACATGAAGGCCGCCACGGTGATTTTCTCGATGGTGGTGCTCTCCACACTGCTGCGTTTCTGGCAGGAGTCCAAGTCGAACAAGGCTGCCGATGCGTTGAAAGCCATGGTCAGCAACACCGCTACGGTGCTGCGCCGCGATGCAGCCAAGCGCCTTGAGCTGCCGATCAAACAACTGGTGCCGGGCGACGTGATCGTGCTGTCGGCCGGCGACATGATCCCCGCCGATTGCCGCGTGATCAGTGCCAAGGACCTGTTTGTCAGCCAGGCGGCGATGACTGGCGAATCAATGCCGGTGGAGAAGTTTGCCCAGCAGCAGGACGCCAGCACCCGCAACCCGCTGGACTTGGAAAACATCCTGTTCATGGGCACCAACGTGGTGTCCGGCGCGGCGACGGCGGTGATCCTGACCACCGGCAACAGCACCTATTTCGGGGCCCTGGCCCAGCGCGTGACCGCCACTGACCGCGCCACCACGTCGTTCCAGCAGGGCGTGAACAAAGTCAGCTGGTTGCTGATCCGTTTCATGTTTGTGATGGCGCCGCTGGTGCTGTTCATCAATGGGTTCACCAAGGGCGACTGGACCGAGGCGTTGCTGTTCGCGCTGTCGATTGCCGTGGGCCTGACCCCGGAAATGCTGCCGATGATCGTCACCTCGACGCTGGCCAAGGGCGCGGTGTTTTTGTCGCGCAAGAAAGTCATCGTCAAGCGCCTGGACGCGATCCAGAACTTCGGCGCCATGGACGTGCTGTGCACCGACAAGACCGGCACCCTGACCCAGGACAGGATTTTTCTGGCACGGCATGTGGACGTGTGGGGTCAAGAGTCCGACGACGTATTGGAAATGGCCTACCTCAACAGCTACTACCAGACCGGCCTGAAAAACCTGTTGGACGTGGCCGTGCTGGAACATGTGGAGGTGCATCGCGAGCTGAAGGTCGGCACGGCGTTCCAGAAAATCGACGAGATCCCGTTTGACTTCAACCGTCGGCGCATGTCGGTCGTCGTGGCCGAGCGCGGCCAGCCGCACCTGTTGATTTGCAAGGGCGCGGTGGAGGAGATCCTCTCGGTGTGCAACAACGTGCGCCATGGCGATACCAACGAAGCCTTGACCGCTGACCTGCTGGCGCGCATCCGCCAGGTCACTGCCGCGTTCAACGAAGAAGGCCTGCGCGTGGTCGCCGTAGCGGCGCAACCGATGGCGTCCGGGCGGGATACCTACAGCCTGGCGGACGAAAACAACCTGACGTTGATCGGCTACGTGGCCTTTCTCGATCCGCCCAAGGAAAGCACCGCGCCGGCGCTCAAAGCCCTCAAGGCCCACGGCGTGGCGGTCAAAGTGCTGACGGGCGACAACGAGCTGGTCACCGCCAAAATCTGCCGCGAAGTGGGCCTGGAACAACAAGGCCTGCTCATGGGCAACGACATCGAGGACATGACCGACGCCGAGCTGGCCAAGGCCGTGGAAACCACCAACGTGTTCGCCAAACTGACGCCGAGCCACAAAGAACGCATCGTGCGCCTGCTCAAGGCCAATGGGCATGTGGTGGGCTTTATGGGCGACGGCATCAACGACGCGCCGGCGCTGCGCACGGCGGATATCGGTATTTCGGTGGACAGCGCGGTGGACATCGCCAAGGAGGCGGCCGACATCATCCTGTTGGAAAAAAGCCTGATGATTTTAGAGGAGGGCGTGCTGGAAGGTCGGCGCACCTTCGCCAACATGCTCAAGTACATCAAGATGACGGCCAGTTCCAACTTCGGCAACGTGTTCTCGGTGTTGGTGGCCAGTGCGTTTATCCCGTTTTTGCCGATGCTGCCGATGCACTTGCTGGTGCAAAACCTGCTGTACGACATTTCGCAGATTGCGATTCCGTTCGACAACGTCGACGAAGAAATGCTGGCCAAACCCCAGCGCTGGCAACCGGGCGATGTGGGACGCTTCATGCTGTTTTTCGGACCGATCAGTTCGATCTTTGACATCACCACGTTCGCGCTCATGTGGTACGTATTCGACGCCAACACGCCGGACCACCAGACGCTGTTCCAATCGGGCTGGTTCGTGGTGGGGCTGCTGACCCAGACGCTGATTGTGCACATGATCCGCACGCCGAAAATCCCGTTCCTGCAAAGTCGTGCCGCGATGCCGTTGATGGTGATGACGGGCGTGATCATGGCCGTGGGGGTTTTTCTGCCGATGGGGCCACTGGCGCACTACTTCAAATTGCAGGCGTTGCCGTCGCTGTATTTTGTGTTTTTGCCGGTGATTCTGCTGGCGTACATGGCGCTGACCCAGGCGGTGAAGGGCTACTACATCCGTAAGTTTGGCTGGCAATGAACAGGGACGATTTCCTATGCAAGCAATCAACAACATCAACCTCGATTCCCTGATCGACACGTCGGTGAGTCTCACCGCCGCGTTTATCCTCGGTGGCTTGATTGGCTTGGAACGTCAGTACCGTCAGCGCACGGCGGGGCTGCGCACCAATGTGCTGGTGGCGGTAGGGGCGGCGATTTTCGTGGATATGGCTAACCGCCTGGGCGGTGCGGAAGGGGCGGTGCGGGTGGTCGCGTATGTGGTGTCGGGCATCGGCTTTCTCGGCGCCGGCGTGATCATGCGCGAAGAAGGTAACGTGCGCGGGCTCAACACCGCCGCCACGCTATGGGCATCGGCCGCGGTGGGGGCGTGCGCCGGTGCCGATCTGGTGCTTGAAGCGTTGCTGGGTACGCTGTTTGTGCTGGCGGCCAACACCTTGCTGCGACCGATCGTCAATAACATCAACCGCCAGCCGTTGGATGTGGTGTCGGCGGAGGTCACCAACATCCTCTATGTCATCGCCCGGCGCACCCAGCAAACCGCGGTGCTGGCGTTGCTGGAAGCTGAGTTGGCGCGCTGCAACTACCCGGCCAGTGATGTCGATGTGCGCCCGTTCGGCAGTGAGGAAGTGGAAATCGAGGCGACCCTGGCGGTGACCTCGGTGGACGGTAACGAGTTGGACGCACTGGTCGCGCGAATTTCCAGATCGACGCTTGTGGTTCAGGCGTTCTGGAGCCCCAGTACGACGGAGTAACCCTGGGCGCGGCTCTGTCCTGGTGAAGGAAAATCCTACGAGCAATCAAGACTATCCCTTCAATTGAAAAGACACGTCGTTGTTAAGGTTGCGCGCTTGCGCCTGTTCAGGAATCAAGGCGCGTGTTTACCGTGTTTTTCAAAAGGAGGGACCCGTACTGCCTGACGTGTTGCGCAGAGGCATCAGCACCGCTTGTCGGAACTGTTACTTCTAACAGGT
This sequence comes from Pseudomonas sp. EYE_354, assembly GCF_023148575.1. NCBI lineage: Bacteria > Pseudomonadati > Pseudomonadota > Gammaproteobacteria > Pseudomonadales > Pseudomonadaceae > Pseudomonas > Pseudomonas sp. EYE_354. The sequence goes on along the minus strand of NZ_JAHXNQ010000007.1, from coordinate 242,802 downwards.
AGATGGGACTCGCTTGATATGTGAGCGTATTGATCTTCTCAGGGGAGTCTTATGAGCAACAAAGCTTTAATTGTGGATGATCATCCTTTTATACGCGCCACCGTCAAGTTTCTGCTCAAACAGGAAGGTTTCGACACCATCCTTGAGGCGGGCAACGGTGCCGACGCCATGCAGATTGCCCGCGAGGTGCGTCCGGATCTGGTCATTCTGGACCTGGCGATGCCCAAACTTGGCGGGCTGGAGGTGATCAGCCGGATCAAGTCACTGGAGCTGCCCTGCAGAATCCTGGTGCTGACTTCTTATCTGGCCGTGTTTTTTTCCACCCGCTGTATGCGCGCCGGTGCGATGGGGTTCGTGGCCAAGACGGGAGAGCTGGATGAACTGCAAAAGGCAATCAGGGCGATCCGCTCCGGTTACAGCTGTTTCCCCAGCCTGCCTACCAGTTCGGTGCGCCGCGACGATCTGCAGTCCACTGAGCAGGAGTTGGTGGAGGCGCTTTCCGACCGTGAGTTGACCGTGCTGCAAAAGCTCGCCATAGGCCTGGGTAACAAGGAAATCGCCGAGGACATGCTGCTCAGTCACAAGACCATCAGTACCTACAAAACGCGGCTCAAGGAGAAGTTGCGGATGTCCTCGGTGGTGCACCTGTCCAAGTTTGCTCAGCGTAATCATCTGATCTGAAATGGTCGCCTCAAGGTTGCTCAAGCGCGCGGCCATCCTGCTGATGGGGCTGTTGCCCCTGGCGGCGATGGCCTCTGATGACCCACACAATCTGCGCCTGCTGGGCCACTCCACGCTTGAAAACCCGACGCTGGTGTTGAGCGAGGCGGACTGGCGCTGGCTGCGGGAGCGGCGCACGCTGTCGATGGGGGTATCGGCACCCGATTACGCCCCCTTTGACCTGAGCAATAACAACGACGAACTCGAAGGCATCACCGCCGATTACGCGCAAATGATCGCGCAGATACTGAACATCAGTATTAACGTGCGACGGTATGACACTCGCGATGAGGTGATCGAGGCGCTCAAGACCGGTGAGGTTGACTTGGTAGGGTCGGCCAACGGCTATGAAGCGGCCGATTCGCAGCTGGTGCTGTCCCGATCCTATGCCAACGATCAACCCACGCTGGTCACGCGTACGGGCGAGAGCCATGCACTCAAGCCTGATCTTTCGGGTAAGCGCGTCGCGATGCTCTATCACTACATGCAACCCGACGTCGTCCAGGCCTTTTATCCGAATGCCCGGTTGCTGCTGTTCGGTTCGACCTTCGAAGCCATCGGCGCCGTTGCATTCGGGCAAGCGGATGTGTACCTGGGCGACGCCATCAGTACCCGCTACCTGATCAACAAGAACCATCTGAACAACGTGCGCATGGCGGATTTTTCCGCGCTGGAGACCAACCCTTTCGGCTTCGCGTTCGTCAAGGGTAATACGCGTTTATTGAACATCTTCAACGCTGCACTGGCGACCGTGCCCGCCAACCAGCAACTGGAAATCCTGCGCCGCTGGAGTGCCGGCGGCGGCGGCTTCTTTGAAGCCGAGCGGCTGCGTTTGAGCGGCAGTGAGCAGCGCTGGCTGGAGAAGCATCCCCGGGTGAAGGTGGCGGTGCTCGACAAGTTCGTGCCGTTGTCCTACTTCAATAAACAGGAGCAATTTGAAGGATTAAGCGCCGAGGTGCTGTCGCGGATCAGCCTGCGCACGGGGTTGAAGTTCGATGTGGTGCGGGGCAGTTCGCTGCCACGGCAAGCGGATCAGGTCAATGCCGGCAAGGTGGACATGGTGGCGGCGATCAGCCCGAGTGTCGAACGCTCCGAGAAAATGCGTTTTACCCGGCCTTACTTATCCAGTCCCTATGTGTTGGTGGTGCCTGCTGAGAACGATCGCCTGGTGACCCTTGAGGACATGGCCGGTAAACGTCTGTCGTTTATTCGCGGCGACAGCCTTGCCGCGCAGATTATCCAGCACTACCCCAGCATCGAGTTGGTCGATGTGGAGAACCCTGAGCAGGCCATGGAGTCGGTCGCCAAAGGCAGTGTCGATGCAACGGTGCTGTCGCTGATTTCCGCGCGCTACCTCATTGCGCGTCACTATCCCGAACGCCTGCGCATCACCAGCACCGTGGGCACGGAGCCTGCGCGTTTGACGTTTGGTGTCAACCGCAGTCATTTGGAGTTGTATTCGATCCTCGACAAGGCCTTGCTGAGCATTACGCCTGAAGAGATAGACGAGCTGACCAACCATTGGCGCAGCGAGATCCTGATTGATGACAATTACTGGCTGCGTCACCGCAACGTCATTCTCCAGGGGTTCGGTTTGGCTGCGTTGTTGCTGCTGGTTACCCTCGGTTGGGTGTTCTACCTGCGTAGTCTTATTCGCAAGCGTGCCCAGGCCGAGCGTGCTTTGAGTGACCAGATGCGTTTTATGAGCGTGCTGATTGACGGCACCCCCCATCCTATTTACGTGCGTGATCGTCAGGGCCGCTTGATGGCGTGCAATAACGCTTACCTGGATGTGTTTGGCTTCAAGCTCGAAGACGTGATCGGCAAGACCGTGATGCAAACCGATACCGGCAACCCGCCCCAGGCCCAGTCGTTCCATGCCGATTACTTACGGTTGATGGAGCAGGGTGAGCCGCACATTCTCGACCGCGTACTCAAACTGCCGAACGGTGAAGTATTGACCATCTACCAATGGATGCTGCCCTACCGTGATGGCGACGATAAGGTGGTGGGCATGATCGCCGGTTGGGTGGATGTGAGCGAGCGCCAGCGTTTATTGGGCCAGCTGCAGGAGGCCAAGGAAGAGGCCGACGCTGCGAACCGCGCCAAGACGACGTTCCTGGCGACCATGAGCCATGAGATCCGTACTCCCATGAATGCAGTGATCGGCATGATCGAGCTGGCGCTTAAAAACGCCGAACAGGGCCGTGCCGACCGCGATGCGCTGGAAGTGGCATCGGTAGCTTCGCGGAGCATGCTGGAGTTGATCGGCGATATTCTCGATATTGCGCGAATTGAGTCCGGCCATCTGTCCCTGAGCCTGGAAACGTCCAACGTGCATGAGCTGCTGGTCTCGGTGGCGCGGGTATTCGAGGGGCTGGCGCGGGACAAGGGCCTGGTTCTGCAAGTGGAGCTGGATCCCTTGATCGACCGCCCGGTGTTGATCGACCCCATGCGTTTCAAACAGGTGATCTCCAATGTGCTGGGCAATGCCATCAAGTTCACCGCCGCCGGCCGTATCTGCCTTGGCGCCCAGGCCATGCCGGCTTTGGCCGGTGACCCTCTGAGCCTGCGGGTATGGGTGGAGGACACGGGTATCGGCATCAGTGCCGAAGATCAACAGCGGTTGTTCAATCCGTTTATCCAAGGCAGCAACCACGAACAATCGGCGCGCAGCGGTTCTGGCCTTGGACTGGTGATCAGCCGCAACCTGTGCCAGATGATGGGCGGCCAACTGCACCTGAGCAGCGTGCTGGGCAAAGGCACGCGGGTGGATTTGACACTGATGCTGGCGTTGGCCGCAGCGGTGCCGACGGCTTCGGTTGCGCTGCCGAGCCCTTCGACACGCGCGCTGAAGATCCTGGTGGTCGATGATTACCCCGCCAACCGCCTGCTGCTGGCGCGACAACTGAGCTTCCTTGGGCATCGCATCGTCACTGCCGACGACGGTGTCCAAGGGCTTGCGCTTTGGCGGGCCGAGCACTTTGATGGGGTGATCACCGATTGCAACATGCCCCTTAAGGACGGTTACGCGTTGGCGCGTGATATCCGCGTACAAGAACGCGAGCGCGGCTTGAAACCCTGCCTGTTGCTGGGCTTCACCGCCAACGCCCAGGCAGAAGAGGCTGAACGCTGCCGCCAGGCTGGCATGGACGGCTGCCTGTTCAAGCCGACCGGGCTTGAGGATTTGCGGCAGGCCTTGGCCTCGCATGCAGCCGGTGGCGCTGCGGCGATGGAGGAGGCGTTGGTTGATTTGAGCTTGCTGACCACGCTCACCGGGGGTGACAAGGCTGCGCTCGACGAATTGCTGACGCCGTTGTCCGTCAGCCTGGAGGAGGACCGTGCGTTGCTGCCAGCGCTTCAACATCAGGTGAACTTTGCCAAGCTGCATGACGTGGCCCATCGCATTAAAGGTGGCGCGCGCATGGTCAAGGCACGGGCGCTCATTGAGTGCTGCGAGGCCTTGGAGGCAGTGTGTGAACGACGGGACGAGGCCGCATTGGGCGATACGGTCGAGGCCTTGGGCGCGGCTATCACGCAGGTGCATCACACGCTGGTCCGCTACGGCAATCGGGCGTGACTGAAGTCAATGCCCTTTCGGTGGATTTGGGATAGGTCCTACGCGAAGAGGGAATATGCCTGATTTAGTCTGCGGGATATGTCTGGAGAATGGGCGGCCTCACTGACGCGCGCTGCCAGCCCAGGGGTTTGCCATGCCGAACAAAGCACTGACCATCCTGATTGCCGATGAACAGCACCTGCAACGGCTGTACATTGAAAAAATGCTCAACCAATTGGGGTACCACCGGATTGTCCCGGTGCAAACCTCTGAAGAAGTACAAATCCTGACCGCTATTCCCGCTGAGCCTTTTGATGTGCTGATCATCAACGCCGGCCTGCTGGTCAATACCTGCGAGCTGCAGTCCCAGGTTCGCCATGTGCTGGTCTACGACCACCTGGAAGCGGGCAAGCCTGCCGGTGCGATGCCGACGGTCCTGGTGCGCCTGCCTGGCGTGCCGGACAACGTCAACCTTGAACACTTCATGGATATCATCGATCCACCCGAGGCCGCGAAGGGCCTGCGGGTGCTGCCGTGGCTGCGGGAATTATCCCGCAGGCCGGTGGCCGGGGTTTAGTTTCACTCTGGCGCAATGCCCTTGGGGGCGCCCGGTGGCGTTCGGCGATCTGCTGGATCACCGGGTCCTTGAGCACTTCGCCGTAGACCCACTGGTGAGGCGCCGTACCCCTGCGTAGCGGCGCCTTGAACGATCAACCTTGCGCACGCAAACGCTCGGTGGCGTTGCGCAACAGGTGCTCGGTACCTGCCCAGCCCAGGCAACCATCGGTCACCGACACGCCGTACTTCATCGACGGGCTCAGGGGTTGGCAGCCTTCGAACAGGTGGCTCTCGAGCATCATGCCGATCAGCGAGGTGTCGCCTTGCAGGCGTTGTTCCAGCACGTCGTTGAACACTGCCGGCTGACGCAACGGGTCCTTGCCGCTGTTGGCATGGCTGCAGTCGACCATGATGCGCGGTGCGACTTTGGATTTGGTCAGGTCGTGCTTCACCTGCGCCACGCTTTGGGCATCGTAGTTCGGCCCACGGTGACCGCCGCGCAGTACCAAGTGGGTGTCGGGGTTGCCGGCAGTCTGGATGATCGCCGGGTGGCCCTGGCTGTCGACGCCGAAGTGGCGGTGCGGGTGGGACGCCGAGCGCATTGCGTCACAGGCAATCGCAACGCCGCCGTCGGTACCGTTCTTGAAGCCCACCGGCATGCCTAGTCCACTGGCCATTTCGCGGTGGATCTGCGACTCGGTGGTGCGTGCGCCAATCGCCACCCAACTGAGCAGGTCATCAAAGTAGCCGGCGGCCATGGGTTGCAGCAGTTCAGTGGCGACCGGCAGGCCCAGGCGCAGCATTTCACGCATCAGCTCGCGGGACAGGGTCAACCCGGCGGCCATGTCATCGCTGCCATCCAGGTGCGGGTCGTAGGCCAGGCCTTTCCAGCCGATGGTGGTGCGTGGTTTTTCGACGTAGGCACGGATCACCAACAGCATCTGGTCGCTGACGTCCAGCGCCAGCTTCTTCAGGTTGCGCGCGTACTCCATGGCCGATTCCGGATCGTGGATCGAACACGGGCCGACAATCACCAGCAAGCGTGAATCTTCGCCATTGAGAATGGCGCGCACGGCTTGGCGATGGGCATGGATCTGTTCGTTGAGGAACGGGCTGAGCGGTAGTTGATGCTTGAGCTCAAGAGCACTGGGCAGGCGTTGGGTCAGGGCTTCATTGGCACTGATGAGGTTCGAAACGGGCAGGGCGGCGACGGAGGAGTTCATATTCAAGGCTTCCTGGACAAGCGGCGGGTTGTTCCCGCGCGCTTGGCCTACTGGGGTGTTCGACAATTGGCCGTACTGGCTACGTGTGTTGGCTTGCCACCAATAGGTGACCGATCGGAGGCGGCAGGCTGTCCCGAACGGAGCTTGCTAAATCGCCATGCGGTGGAGGTGTCGTAGCGGTAATAGGTGGCGTAGTTCATGTCGTGATTCCTTTGAGTGTTCTGCAAAAGTTAAGAGGCCTGAAAAACAAAACCCCCGGTCGGGGAGCCGACCGGGGGTTAGATTTCTCTGGTAGGCGACCCCTTGAGTAGTGGGCGCCGATTTGAAGTATCAGGCGCGCCAGTGGCTAAACCAATACCCAAAATAAAAGCTGACAGCTGCGCTCGAACCGTTCACACAGGCAGCTGGCACCGAGCGCGAGGCGCTGGCAGCAAGGCAAACCTGAGTGTGGACGAGTTGCAACATGGTGTGTCTCCAAATGATCGGTGGAGCTTACTAGAGGCACGCGCAGAGATTCAATCAGTAATTTCTATTGGGTGAAGGGTCTTACCGCTATGGGGTACGTGTCGATATGCTGGTCACCCTTTGATACTGATTGCTTGGACGCGACCATGACTGCCTTGACCCTTGCTGCTGCTCAATCCGTTTCAATTGCGGGCGATGTGCCGGCCAATATCCAGCGGCACCTTGTATTTATGCGGGCTGCACGGGAGCAGGGCGTGCAACTGCTGGTATTCCCGGAGTTGTCTTTGACGGGCTATGAACCGTCGCTGGCGGCGGCACTGGCGATTGCCCCCGGCGATGGCCGGTTGACGCCACTGCGGGAAATGGCGCGGGCGCTGCGCATGACTGCCGTGGTGGGCATGCCGATCCGACTGGCGCCTGACGCCGGCGTAGCAATTGGCGCCTTGGTGCTGGGGGCGGATGGCTCCCTGGCGGTCTACACCAAGCAGCACTTGCATGCCGGTGAAGAGGTGGCGTTTGTTGCCGGGCAAGGGGGCGCGCTCCTTGAACTTGAGGCGCAACGTATTGCTCTGGCGGTGTGTGCAGATTTTTGCCATGCCAGTCATCCGCGTGCTGCGGCGCACGCGGGCGCCTCGGTTTACGCCGCCGGGGTGCTGATCAGTGAGAACGGTTACGCCACGGACGCTGCACTGCTGCAAGGCTATGCCATTGAACATGGCCTGCTGGTCGTGATGGCCAACCATGGTGGTCCTTCGGGGGGGTGGGCGTGTGCCGGTCGCAGCGCGATCTGGGCGGCGGATGGCCGTTTGCTTGCCGCGGCACCGGGTCTGGGGGAGGCACTGGTGGTTGCCCGACTGGACAGTGACGGTTGGGCTGGCCATGTGGTGGCTGTCTAAATGGTCTTTCATCTGCGCGCGGCGACGGACCAGGACCTGCCCTTTGCACGAACGTTGACCCGCGAGGCAATGAACGGGTATTACCGGCAGTACGGGCTCTGGTGGTCCAATGACGGCTTCGATACGGCCTGGGCCGGGCGCGAAAACTGGTTGATTTGCCGTGATGACAGCGTGCTGGGTTTTATCAGCCTGAGCCGTGATAGCCGGGCGCTGTATATTCGCGAGCTGCACATGCTCGAAGCCTGTCGCGGGCAGGGTGCGGGCAGTTGGGTGCTGGAGCAGATGGCGCTCAAGGCGCAGGCACTGGGCCTGTTGCGTTTGACGGTGTTCAAGACGAATCCGGCCTGGCAGCTTTATCAGCGCACGGGGTTCAATATCGTTGGGGAAGAAGATTGCTTCTGGCGTATGGAGCGGGTCTGCCGTTCAAGCTAAACCACGCGCCTTATCCTGATAGGCGCATACTGGCTGCAGGAGCCGAGTTCCTGAGTGTTTTTTGGCCGTCAGCCTCAGGAAGGATGACCCCTCTTTTTGCGCCCGGCGAGGACTTGGTAGGTGGTTGCCGGCTCAACGCCATGTTCACAGGCGAACGTTTGAACTGACTTTCCTTGATGTTGCAGCCTGGCCTCGGCTTTTACGGCAGTCAGGGTTCGGGGCATAGCTCGAAGCCGTTCAAGTTTGTTTAACTAAGAGGTGAGCCTGTCATCTCTGCAGGTTTACAAAATAGGATCATGCATCCAAATGAGTGGAATCGGTTCGCGTTTGAGGCAGGAAAGAGAGCGGCTTGGCCTGTCGCAAAAAGTCTTTGGTGAGATCGGTGGCGTTGAGGCCAACGCGCAAGGCAAGTACGAAAGTGGAGGGCGTGCACCCAAGGCCGACTATTTGTCTCGGGTCGCCGAGAGAGGTGTTGATGTACTGTACGTGTTGACCGGCACGGCCACGCCGCTTCAGCTGGAAAGCCTGAGCCGGATAGAAGAAAAAGTCCTGGGCGATTACCGCGCGATGTTCAAGGAAGATCAGGATGCGATCCGTCGCCTGACTTCCACCTTGGCTGAACATTGCATTTTGCAGAATGGAAAATCCAAGGCCCAGCCTTAGGATTTCTGACCCTTCGTCCAACAAATCAGGCTGTCCGCTGCGCTGCGGGCGGCTTGCGCTTATCCAAACTCCATATATATGACGCTTGCAACTAGGTCTGGGCCTTGGTTTTTTGCTAAGGTGTTCGGCAACCTATAAGACCATTTCGCGAGGTGTCTGCTTGATTAGGGTGCTAGTAGTCGATGACCATGATCTCGTTCGTACAGGCATTACACGAATGCTGGCTGACATCGATGGCCTGCAAGTAGTCGGCCAGGCCGAATCAGGCGAGGAATCCCTGATCAAGGCCCGGGAGTTGAAGCCCGACGTGGTACTGATGGACGTCAAGATGCCCGGGATCGGCGGTCTTGGCGCTACGACCAAATTGCTGCGCAGCCATCCGGACATTAAAGTCGTGGTGGTGACCGTGTGCGAGGAAGATCCGTTCCCCACCCGCCTGTTGCAGGCCGGTGCCGCCGGTTACCTGACCAAGGGCGCGGGCCTTGCCGAGATGGTGCAAGCCATCCGTCTGGTGTTTGCAGGCCAGCGCTATATCAGCCCGCAGATTGCCCAGCAGTTGGCGATCAAGTCCTTCCAGCCCACCAGCGACTCGCCGTTCGATGCGCTGTCGGAGCGGGAAATCCAGATCGCCTTGATGATCGTCGGTTGCCAGAAGGTTCAGGCCATTTCCGACAAGCTGTGCTTGTCGCCCAAGACCGTCAACACCTACCGCTATCGCATTTTCGAGAAGCTCGCCATCAGCAGTGATGTTGAATTGACCCTGCTCGCGGTGCGCCACGGCATGGTGGACGCCAGCGCCTGACATGACCACATCGTTTGATCCGAGTGCCTTCCTTTCAACCTGCAGTGGCCGCCCCGGCGTGTATCGCATGTTCGACAGCGAGGCGCGCCTGCTGTACGTCGGCAAAGCCAAGAACCTGAAGAACCGCCTGGCGAGCTATTTTCGCAAGACCGGTCTCGCGCCGAAAACCGCCGCCCTGGTGGCACGTATCGCCCAAGTCGAAACCACCATCACCGCCAATGAAACCGAGGCGCTGCTGCTTGAGCAGACGCTGATCAAGGAATGGCGACCGCCCTATAACATCCTGCTGCGTGACGATAAATCCTACCCATATGTATATTTATCCGACGGCGACTTCCCACGCCTGAGCATTCACCGTGGCGCCAAGAAGGCGAAGGGCAAGTATTTCGGGCCGTATCCCAGCGCCGGTGCGATCCGCGAGAGCCTGAGCCTGCTGCAAAAAACCTTTTTTGTGCGTCAGTGCGAAGACAGCTTTTACAAAAACCGTACGCGGCCCTGCCTGCAATACCAGATCAAACGCTGCAAGGCGCCGTGCGTCGGCTTGGTGGAGCCTGCGGAATACGCCGAGGATGTGCGCCATTCGGTGATGTTCCTCGAAGGACGCAGCAATGCGCTCACCGATGAGCTCTCCACGGCGATGGAACAGGCAGCCAGTACGCTGGATTTCGAACGTGCCGCTGAACTGCGTGACCAGATCTCTCTGTTGCGCCGCGTCCAGGACCAGCAAAGCATGGAAGGCGGCACCGGCGACGTCGACGTGATCGCTGCGTTCGTCAACCCGGGGGGCGCCTGTGTGCACTTGATCAGCGTGCGCGGCGGCCGAGTGCTGGGAAGCAAGAACTTCTTCCCGCAGACCGGTATCGACGAGGAAGTGGCCGAAGTGATGGCCGCGTTCCTTGGCCAGTACTACGTCAGCAGTCCCGAGCGCGACCTGCCGTCGGAGCTGATCGTGAACGTGGTGCACGAAGACTTCCCCACCTTGATCGAGGCGATCCACGAGCTGCGCGGCCGCGAGTTGGGTATCAGCCACCGTGTGCGCGGCACCCGCGCCCGCTGGCAGCAACTGGCGGTGACTAATGCCGAGCAAGCCCTGAGCGCGCGCCTGGCCAATCGACAGCACGTGGCCGCACGCTTTGACGCCTTGGCCGAGGTCCTCAACCTGGACGAGCCGCCCCAGCGCCTGGAGTGCTACGACATCAGTCACTCCAGCGGCGAAGCTACCGTGGCGTCCTGCGTGGTGTTCGGGCCGGAAGGACCGATCAAATCCGATTACCGACGCTATAACATCGAAGGCGTCACCGCTGGCGATGACTACGCGGCCATGCACCAGGCCCTGACGCGGCGCTTCAGCAAGCTCAAGGACGGGGAGGGCAAGCTGCCCGATATCCTGCTGGTGGACGGCGGCAAGGGCCAGCTGTCCATGGCCCGTGACGTGCTCAACGAACTGGCCGTGCCCGACCTGATTCTCCTGGGTGTGGCCAAGGGCGCGACGCGCAAGGCTGGTTTCGAGACGTTGTACTTGAATGATGCCGCCCATGAGTTCACTTTGAAAGGCGACTCGCCGGCGCTGCATTTGATTCAACAGATTCGCGACGAAGCCCACCGTTTTGCCATTACCGGCCACCGCGCCCGCCGTGGCAAAACCCGGCGAACCTCAACCCTGGAAGGGGTTGCAGGCGTGGGGCCGACGCGACGTCGTGACTTGCTTAAACATTTTGGTGGCTTGCAGGAGCTGTCCCGTGCCAGCATTGACGAGATAGCCAAAGCACCCGGTATCAGTAAAAAGCTCGCTGAGCTGATTTATGCGAATCTGCATAGCGAATAGAATGCCTTTCCACCTCGTAGCCAGTTGTGCCGATGAATATCCCTAATCTGATCACCGTTCTACGCGTCCTGCTCATCCCGATTTTTATTTTGTTGTTCTATTTGCCGTACGAATGGAGCTACCTGGCCTCCAGCTCCGTGTTTGCCTTCGCGGCCGCCACCGACTGGCTCGACGGCTACCTGGCACGCCGCCTGGAGCAGAGCACGCCGTTCGGCGCGTTTCTGGACCCGGTCGCCGACAAACTCATGGTGGCCGTCGCCCTGGTGCTGCTGGTGCAGGAGCACGGTAACCTGTGGCTGACCCTGCCGGCCGCGGTGATCATCGGCCGCGAAATCGTCGTCTCGGCCCTGCGTGAATGGATGGCCGAAATCGGCGCCCGTGCCCACGTCGCCGTGTCCAACATGGGCAAATGGAAAACCGCCGCGCAAATGCTCGCGCTGGTGATCCTGCTGGCCAACCCGTCGGACTTCACTTTCTGGGTCCTGCTCGGCTACGCTTTGCTGCTCATCGCCGCCGGCCTGACACTGTGGTCCATGCTCCAGTACCTGCGCGCCGCCTGGCCGCATCTGCGCACCACCGTTGAAAAGAAATAAAACTTTTTTGAATCAAAGGCTTGACGGGTGCTTAAGATTCTATAGAATGCGCCTCACCAAGCGGGAATAGCTCAGTTGGTAGAGCACGACCTTGCCAAGGTCGGGGTCGCGAGTTCGAGTCTCGTTTCCCGCTCCAAATATCGATCTGCAGAGTTCCATGGAAGTCTGTAAGTCATTGAAAATAGACGCTTCGGCGTCTTTTTTCGTTCCATCAGCATCCACCGAAAGCCACGGGTATCCGGACGTTTTTAGTCCAGAATCTAGTCCATGAAAATGGCAGGCGTCGAGATCGGATTGTTGCAGGAGCCCGACGAGTCATTTGCTGAACATCTAGCCCTGAATTCTACCTTCAGGAGGCTAGAAGCATGGCTCTTTCAGATGCTGCCGTCCGGCAGGCCAAGCCCACCGGCAAAGACTACACCCTCGGCGATATTGACGGCCTGTCCTTGGCGGTGACGGCCTCGGGCGGGCGTTCGTGGCACTTCCGTTACTGCTGGAGCGGCAAGCAAAAGCGCATGTCGTTGGGCACCTATCCGCAAGTCAGCTTGCGTGAGGCGCGTTCCCTTCGGGATGAAGCGCGCAAGTTGTTGGCTCAAGGAGTCAATCCCCATGTGCCGCCAATTCACGCATGCTGACCTGGCCGAAGCTGCGCTCCTTGAACAGTTCCAGGGCTCTGCGCTGGAACTCTGAGCGGCTCAGGCCAGGCATGGCACGTTCCGGAGTCATGTGGGCTGTGCCTGCTGTCTGGCTATTTCCTGGTTGCGCAAAATGAAGCGCTGCAACTTGCCGCTGGGGGTCTTGGGCAGTTGCTCGACAAACTCGATTTCCCGCGGGTACGCATGGGCCGCCAGACGCTGTTTGACATGCAGGCGCAGGGCTTCAGCCAATTCGGCGTCTGGCGCGTACCGGGGGTTCAGCACCACGAATGCCTTGATCAACTCGGTGCGTTGCGGGTCGGGTTTGCCTATGACGGCCGCTTCGATCACTGCCGCGTGTTCGATCAGCGCACTCTCCACATCAAAAGGCCCGACGCGATAGCCGGACGTGGTGATCACGTCGTCGTTACGGCCGACGAAGCTGATACTGCCGTCAGCATTGAGCTCTACGATATCGCCGCTCAAGTAGTAGCGGCCGATAAACGCCTTAGTGGGCATGCCAAAGTAGCCGTTGAACCAGCACAGGGGCGAGCGCTCGCGATCCACCGCCAACACGCCGGGCTGGCCGGTGGGTAATTCCCGACCGGCGTCATCCAGCACCACAATCCGGTGACCCGGAACCGCATACCCGGCCGAGCCTTCGTGGATCGGGTGGTGCAGCCCATGGTGGTTGCACAGCACCATGCCGATTTCGGTCTGGCCGTAGTGGTCGTGGATAACCACGCCGAGTTGTTCGGCAAACCAACGGATGACTTGCGGGTTGAGCGGCTCGCCGGCGCTGCTGATGACACGCAAGTGGCCGCGCACGGCGTTGGCGAACTCGGCGCCCGCTGCAATCAGCAGGCGATAGGCCGTTGGCGACCCGGCCAGGTTGCTGATGGCGTACTGGGTGATGATCCGGCAGGTGCTTTCGACGCTGAACGGCCCGTCGTAGAACAACGTGGCGTGACCACAGGCCAAGGGCCCGGTCACCGCGTAGTACAAACCATACGCCCAGCCGGGGTCGGCGAGGTTCCAGAAACGGTCGTCTGCGCGCAGCGCTATCGCGTCACGCATATAGCCCTTGAAGGCCAGAATGGCGCTTAACGGCACCTCCAGCGGCTTGGCCGGCCCGGTGGTTCCCGAGGTGCACATCAGCAGGAAAGGCGCACTGGCGTCCAACAACGTCGGTACGCATTGCGCCTGTTGGCGATCCAGCACGCTCCAAAAATCGTAATCGCCCGAATGCGGCAGGGGCGCGTCGGTGACGATGATGGCGGGACAGTCCGTGATGTCGTCGAGCTTGGGACGATTGCTGGCATCGGTCACGATCCAGCGGGCCTTGGAGCAGCCCAGTCGCTGTTCGATCGCCTTGGGACCGAAGGCGGTAAACAGCGGCTGATAGACCGCGCCAATGCGCCAGGTGCCCAGAATGGCAATCAACAGTTCGACCGTGCGCGGCATCAGGCCCGCGACGCGATCGCCCGGCTGAACCCCTTGTTCGCGCAGAAAGTTGCCGAAGCGCGCGGCGTGGGCCTGCAGTTCGCTGAAGGTATGGTGCGTGGAGCGGCCATCGCGGGTTTCGCAATACAGCGCCACGGCATTGCCGTCGGCGTGGCGGTCGCAGCATTCGATGCACGCGTTCAGGGCTGTCAGCTCACCCTGCAAATCCCTGGCGGCCAGTTGTTGATAGTCGAACGATGCCACGGCTGAGTCGTAATCGCGCATAACGTACCTCTTGTTATTGTGAGTGTGCCCCGGCCTGCCGCGCAGGGGGGCCGGTGCTAGCGGTCCATCATCTCGGCAGCTTGCTGGGTCGCCTGGCTGGTTCGCGTGGCCAGTTTGCGCACTTCATCGGCGACCACCGCAAACCCGCGCCCGGCGTCACCGGCCCGCGCGGCCTCAATGGCGGCATTGAGCGCCAGAAGGTTGGTCTGGCTGGCGATGCCCTGGATGGTGGCGACAATCTGCGTCAGCTTGTTGAGGGTTTCCTGCATCACCTGATGCTGTTGCGCCTGTGCTTCGCGCATCGTGCTTTCTTCATGCTGGGCGTGGATATCGGTGATGGCGCCCACCACCCGTTGCGGGGAGCCGTCCGGCGCGCGGCGCGTTTGCCCACGGCCGCGAAACCAGCGGTAAGTGCCGTTCTTGTGCTTGAGTCGATAGTCCACATCGAACGGTGTGTTGCCGCTGCGGTCGTCGACATGCGCGACAAACGCGGCGATGGCCCGCGCACTGTCGTCCGGGTGCAGGCGCGAGGTCCAGCTTTCCAGGGTATTGGGGAACTCCTCGACCGTGTTGCAGCCCAGCAGCCGGCGCATTTGCGATGACCACCAGATGGTGTTTTTCGGGTTTGCCGGGTCGCCGGCCACCACCTCGATATCCCACAGCCCGTCGTGCAGCATTTCCCGGGAAATGTCGAAACGGGTGGCCGCCAGTTCGAGTGCTTCGTTGTGCAGGTGCTGCGCGTGAATGTCGCGCACGCTGCCCCCCAAGACCTGCGCCACCCCTTGCGCATCGCGCTGTGAAACCCCGCTGACTCTGCACCAGCGATAGTCATCGCCGGCCGCCGCCTTCATCCGCACATCCAGCGCGAAGGGGGTACGCCCGCTGCGGTCGGCCAGGTGCCTGGCGAGTGCCGTCAGATGCGCTTGCTGATCGGCCGGGTGCAACTGTTCGCGCCAATCGCCCAGCCGGTCACCACCAGGCACCTGGACTGACGCAGACCCCGTCCACGTCATCGCGCCGTCCGGCGTCGACGCGGCGGTTCCATCCAGTGTCAGCGTCCAGAACAGGTCACCTGCGCCTCGGGTGATCAGTGCCAGGCGGGCTTCCATTTGCTGCAACAGCCGGTCACGGTCGGCCAGGTGTTCGTCCAATTGGCTGACTTGCACGCTCAGTGCGTGGGCCTGCGTCTTGAGGTCGCGCCGCTCTTGCAGCACCTGCTCGACACCGCACAGGATGCGGCGCAATAACGGGTTGCTCGAAGACAATGGCGTGCTGGCCTGGTCGGGCTGCTCCAGTCTGTCGGCGAGCGGCGCCAGTACCCAGCGCGTGGTTGGCCTGAAAAAAAGCATGGAACACCTCACCTCGGTCAAATGGGCTCAGCCTGCAAGCGGCGCGTCGGCGCCGACAAGGCATAGGCATCAAAGGCTGCCGCCCCCGGCAGGGCTTGCCAGGCGTGCGGGCCGGCGGCGATTTCCTCGGCGCTGAGCAGGCAGTGGTCGAGTTCGCGCTGCAAGGCCTGGGTGTCCAGGTCCTGGCCGATAAACACCAGCTCCTGCCGGCAGTCCCCGACGACGCTGTCCCACTTGGCCATGATGCTCTGCAAGCGATATTCATCCCGTGGCCATTGCGACTGCTCGAGAAAACTCCACCAGCGCCCCACATAGTCCCACTGGAACTGCCTGCCGCTTTGCGCCAGCAGGCCGGTTTCCAGGTGCCGGCTGGCGAGCCAGAAGTACCCTTTGCTGCGCAGCAGGCGCCCGTTGCGCCAGGGCCGCTGGAGAAAATCGAGCAAGCGCTGTGGGTGGAAGGGCGCGCGCTCGCGGTACACCCAGGACGTCACGCCATAGGTGTCAGATTCGGAGGCCGGGGTGTCGGTCGCGTCCATCTGCCGCATCCAGCCTGGCGACGCGGCAAGGCTCGGTAAATCAAACCGATGGGTGCCGAGGAGGGCGGATAACTCAACGTTACCGTGGGCCATCGGCATGATCAGCGCGGTCGGGTTAAGCCCGGCGAGGATCCCGTGCACCGCCTGGTAGCCCGCGTCATCCAGCAGGTCCCGTTTGTTGACGAGAATGACGTTGGCGTACTCCACCTGCTCGATCAGAAGATCTGCCAGCGGGCGTTGGGGCGTATCCGCCTGTGCATCGTCGCGGGCCACGGCGTCCGGCGACTCAAGCAACGCCTGAAAGCGGCTGCCGTCGACCACCGTCACCAAGGTATCGAGCCGCGCCAGTTCGCTGAGACTGAAGCCGTCGGCATCAAGGAAGGCGAACGTCTCGGCGACCGGCATCGGCTCCGAGATGCCCGTGGATTCGATGAGCAGGTAATCAAAACGCTGCTGGCGTGCCAGGGTGCTGATCTGCTCCAGCAAATCGGCGCGCAGCGTGCAGCAGATACAGCCATTGCTCATTTCGATCAGCTCATCGCGCCCCCGGTGCAGCGATACATCGCGCTGCACCTCTGCGGCATCGATGTTGACCTCGCTCATGTCATTGACGATCACCGCCACTCTCAGGCCTTGGCGGTTGCGCAGGATATGGTTGAGCAGGGTGGTCTTGCCGGCGCCGAGGAAGCCGGAAAGCACCGTCACCGGCAATCGGCCCGCCTGGGCGCCGCTCATCATGGGGTCACCTTGTCCAGGTAGCTTTCGAACAGGTCGACCACCACGAAGCCTTCGTCTGCGGCATCCCCCCACAGATCCCTCGTGCAAAACTCGACGTGGTAACTCGGCTGGTGCGCCGCGCTCGTATCGCCATGGCCAATGGCGTCCGGGAATGGCCATTTTTCCGAGGTGCGATGCAACACCACGCCGCGCTTGCCACGCACGTAGGCCGGCATGCGGATATGCCCGGCCACATACTCATCGCGCACCACAACCCGGTCGCCCACTTCAAAGGGCGCGCGATCGGTGATCGCCGAGCGTCCGTTGGACTGCGCGGGGTTCGCCAGCTTGAAGTGCGAACCCAAGGCCTGATCGAGCTCGGCCTGGGTGATGACGCCTGTTTCGACCAGCAGGGTCGCGGTGGCGATGACATAGCGTTCGTAGTACTGGGTGCCGACGTGCTGGCGAACGTCCAGGCGTTCGACGGCGTGACGCACTTCGTCCACGCTGAATTTTTTCAAGTGATCGGCACCGAGGAACATCAGGCTGTAGGCCAGGTGCTCCCAGTCCTGCTTGAACACCTGTTTGTAGCTCAGGCTGTTGATGGTGTGGGGGACTTTGCCAAAGCCCTGGAAACCGCCGAGATCGTGAAAGCCATCCATAATAAAAACTCCGGGAGTTGAACGATGAGGTGGGGGTGTGTCAGCCGATACGCGGCAGGGCGACGCCGATCAGCACGTCTTTGGTCACCAGCGCCTGAAGCTGCTCTTCACTCATGTGCTCGGTGCCTTCGGGCCTTAGCGGCAACACCAGGTAGCGGCTTTCGGCGCTGGTGTCCCAGACCTTGACTGCCACGTCGCTCGGTAGCTCGGTGCCCAGTTCGCGCAATACGGTGCGGCCCTCCCGGACCAGGCGCGCACGGAACTCGAAGCCCTTGTACCACTCCGGTGGCAGCCCGAGCACCGGCCAGTTGGTGCAGGAGCATAGGCTGCACACGATCACGTTCTTGACCGTTGGCGTATCCTCCAGCGCGACGATGTATTCGCCCTGCGGGCCGGTGTAGCCGAACTGTGCGCACGCAGCGGTGCCATCCTTGAGCAACTGCGCCCGGAACTGCGGGTCGACCCAGGCCTTGGCGACCACACGGGCGCCGTTTTCCGGGGTCCAGCCGTGTTCCATCAGTTGTGTGAGTTGCTCGACATAGCCCTCCGGGATGAGGTCTTTGCCCTTGAGCACTTGAAACAATGCCCACGCCCGCTCGCCGGGCGTTGAAGTCGTCGCGGTTGTGGAAGTCGATGAACTCATGGGGTCTCTCCTGTCAGTCAACGCGGTTGTGATGTGATTCAAACGTGTCGGTGTTTCTTATTGTTTTTCAGGTCATAAACTCAGAGCGTGCGCCAGTCCACCGCGGCTTCAAACGCTGCGGCGGCCTGGTAGATCGTGCCTTCGGCATGGTGTCGGGCGACCAGCATCAGCCCGACCGGAAGGCCGTCCACCAAGCCGCAGGGAATCGACATGGCCGGGTGCCCGGTGATGTCCTGAGGCGCGGTGTTGCCGATCATTTCCAGGGCGCGGGCCACGTACTCGGTGATCGAGCAGTCTGCTGGCGGATGGGGTTGGGCGATGATGGGGGTGGTCGGCATCACCAGCAGGTCATAGGCGAGCAGCGCCTTGTCATAGCCTTGCCGCGCAAACCGTGCGAGGTTTTGGGCCTTGGCGTAGTAGCGCCCGTTGTAGCGCGTGAGGCCGTATTGGCCGACGAACATGCACAGTTTGAGCGACGCCGATAAGTGGTCAGCCTGCTCGCGCCAGCCGGCCTGTTTGTCCAGCAGACCGACGTCGTACAAGCCTTTCCAGTTAAAGCCTGCGCCGTTGCCGTGCATCATCTGCATGGTCAACCCCTCGCAACCGATGGGGTGCCACAGCGATCCCGCCAAGGTGTGTTCGGGAATGGACACCGCTTCCACCTGCGCGCCCAACGCCTCGAGGCGTGCGATGGCCTCGCGCACTTTGTCCGCCACGCGTGGGTCCTGGTTAGCCAGCTCAAACCCTTCCTGCACGACGCCGATTCTGAGCCCGCTCACCCCCCGCGCCAGGTAGCTGCAGTAGTCATCGACCTGCGGCGCCGCCTGGCGTGGATCTAGCCCGTCCGCACCGGCCATGGCCTGCAGCATCAGTGCGTTGTCGCGCACGGTGGCGGTGATGGGGCCGACATGATCGATCGTCGCTTCAATCGCCATGATGCCGGTGTAGGGCACCAGACCATGGGTCGGCTTCATGCCGTAGGTCCCGCAGAAGGCCGACGGAATACGGATTGACCCGCCCTGATCGCCGCCAACGGCGATGTCCACCTCGCCGGCGGCCACCAACGCGGCACTGCCCGATGAGGAGCCACCGGCGGAAAACCCGTGACGGTGGGGGTTATGCACCGGTGCGGGGTCGGAGGTGTGGCTGCCCCCGGACAAGCAGTAGTGCTCGCAGGTGGCTTTGCCGAGGATGGTCGCGCCGGCATCGAGCAAGCGTGTGACCACGGTGGCGTCGAAGCTCGGCACAAAGCCTTGCAGCGTTGTCGCGCCGTTCATCATCGGCACGCCGGCCAGGGCGACGTTGTCTTTGAGCGCGACGGTTTTACCGGCCAGCAGGCCCTCACGGGCACCTTTGACTTCAGCGCGGTAGTACCAGGCGTTGAACGGGTTTTCTTTGTTTGCGGGGCGATAGCCGCCACTGCGCTCGTAGCGGATGGGCGGGATGAAATCACACAGCTCGTCGACCAGATCGTAGGCATCGAAACTCGGTTGCATGAGCTCAAGGTAGGACGCCGCCTGCTCGTGGGTCAGTTGCATGTTCAACTGGGCCGCGATGGCTAAAAGCTGATCAAGCGTGGGGCGATTAATGGCCATGATTTTCCTGTCTTTTTATCGATTCGGTCCGGGTAGCGTTGAAGACCAAATTAGGCCTCTGCTGCCGTAGGCGCATGGTTGAGCAAGACACTCACTTGGCTGAAAAGGACAGCCGGATTCAGAACACTTTCAAGATCCGCAGATTCAGGCGAGCGCCTTCCCTGAAGCCTTGCTCGACCTCGATGTCCTTGCCCAACTGCGCCTGGAGCTGCAGCGTGGGATCGACGAAGTGCGTGACCGTGAAACGCGCGTAGGACGTCGACAGACCGTCGTGCTGGTCAACGCCATCCACCGTGGTGGCGGCCCCGCTCACATAGCCGCCACCGAGCGCGAACGTGGTGCTGGGCGTCCAGTTGTAGCGCACGGCGGCCTGGTATTCGTAGCGCGTGTTCTCTTCGAGTTTCGCGCCGGTGGGGCCGTAGTCGTTATTACTCGACACCCAGGACACGTCCGCGACGGTGTCCAACGCCCACTGCGCCGAAAAATGGTGGATGTAGGCCGCTTGTAAGGTGGCTCGCCAGCGGTTTTCACCGAGGTTCAAGGCATCGTTTTTGTCGTAGCTGCCGATGGGGATATACAGGTAGGGGGCCAGGGCGAACACGTCCTTGTTCGCGGTCGGTAACGTCCATTTGAGCGGCGCGGTGATGATCGGGTCGGCCACGCCATGGGTGTTCCCCAGCGCGCCGACATCCCCCGAAGCATTCATGTAGCCGAACGGCAGCAATATCTGCGGCTCCCATGAAAGGTTCTCGGCCAGGCCTATGGCATGGATGTAACGCAGGATGCCCACGTCGGAGCTGAGCTTGGCGTTGTCCGAGGTTTTATGGCCGTTCTGATAGAGGTCCGACCGTTGCGCGTGCTGGAAGTAAAACAACACGGCATCGGCCCCGGCGGGCAGCGGCTCGAAATCTCCGGGGGCGACTTCAAGGGCCTGGCTTTTGACGAACGGCAACATCCCCAGCACCAGAACAATCGGTCTCAATTTCATGGTTGCACTCCTTGCGCGACAGCGGCGTCGCGCAACATGCCGGTCTGCGCGTGGCAGTTGATGTACTCAAAGATCTGGCTCTTGGCGTCCGACACCGACACTTCGTGGTACAGCCGCAGCTTTTTCAGCCCTGCGGCCACGCGGAAGAACGTCACGAAAATGCGCAGGTGGGTCGGGTGGGACTCGGCCCAGCGTTCGAGTTTTTCCACCGAGCGCCAGTGGCCGATGTTGTAACTGATGTCGAGGAAGTTGCCGTCCAGGTCGATATTGCGTACGAACCGGTTGCTGTAGCAGCCCAACGGCTGGCCGTTGTCACGCAAAAAATCCATGCCGTCCTGCAAGGTCGGCAGGATCTCGTCGAGGTACAGCGAGCGTTCGTCCGCTTCGGCGTCCGCCCAGTCCTGGCCGGAGCGAATCAGCGTGAGGTTGTCGTGCCCCAAAACCACCACGCGCCCGCCTTTTGCCGGATCACCGGCGACCACTTGCAGCTCACTGGTGGGCTTCATCCAGTCGGTCTGGGAGATTGGGAAACGGTCGCGCATCGACCCCCAGTAACCGTGCTCCTCGATCTCGCCACTGGTTGCATCCATTACCGCGCCGACACCAGGCAGGTTGTCCTGGAAGGCATACAGCGTCTCGAATTGCTCGGCGCGCGGGGCGCTGATTTCGCGGAAATAGCCCAGGCCGTCGTTGAGACGATCCGGTGAGACCCACCAGTCGTTCACCGGCGCCGAGCGCAACCAGCGGCAGTAGGCGGCCGGGTCGTTCCAGTAGCCGACCACGATCAAATTATCGAAGCCGCTGCTGTCGGTGTGGTGGGTCAAGTCATGGGTCTGCGGGCCATCGGCCAGGCTGAAACTGCCGACGATGTGACGCATCGCCTGGAGCGCGGCGTCGCGCTGTGCCTCGCCGCGATACTGCACGCCGAGGTAGGCCATCACCACTTGTTGCAACGTCTCGTCGGCGCGCGCGACCCACATCGGGAACGGCGGCTGGTACTCGTCGGGCACACGGCGCGACAGGCTGCGTGGACATTTGAGGTGTGTGTCGATTGCAGATTCCATCTTGAGTTCCTCGTTATTTGGTTCAGGCCTACGGGTGGGCATCAGTGCTTGGGCGACGGGCCGCGCTTGGCGATTTGTCGTCGGTGCAGCAGCCTCATGACCCCCCACTCAATCAACCAATAAACCGACTCTTCCGGCACCAGGTCGCGCCTCTGCAGGAGCCAGGAGAAATCAGTCAAGGGGGGTGAACAGTGTCGATGCATGGCACGCCTCGTCAGCGGGGTAAGAGCTGCTGTGAGGTGGAAATTAGGCGTCACGGCGAGGCGCCGCTTGGTTCGTCAGGACAACCGTTTGGTTGGAAAAGACAAGGCGCGGCAATGACCGGCGTTGGTGCGCCCATAGCGAAAACGCTGGGGCTCGTGCCTCGAAATGGGTAGGGCGAGGGCCTTGCCGTTACCCCGCCGTGGAGACGGTCTTTGTGAGGGTGGCGGCCTTGAGCGCTCAAGGGGGGCGTGGGTGTGCTTGGCCTATTAATTGCTGTCGGTGACAACCCGTACACCTTTTCAAGCGCTTACTACATC
This sequence comes from Pseudomonas sp. EYE_354, assembly GCF_023148575.1. Taxonomy (NCBI): domain Bacteria; kingdom Pseudomonadati; phylum Pseudomonadota; class Gammaproteobacteria; order Pseudomonadales; family Pseudomonadaceae; genus Pseudomonas; species Pseudomonas sp. EYE_354. Next base: position 220,628 of record NZ_JAHXNQ010000007.1, on the reverse strand, counting down.
GCTGTACCGAGGTCCGTGCCATGAACCCAAGCACCCAGTATTCGACCCTTGCCGTTCCCGCACCGCGCCGCTTTGATTATTGGAAAGAAGTGGTCTGTCGCCATTGTCTGGCGGCCGATAGCAAACCCTTGTCCCAGAGCAGTTTCGACGGCGCGCTCGCGATCAATACCGTCGGCGATCTGGACCTCTGTTCGCTGGCATCGCCACTGCATTATTGGGAGCGCGCCGAGCGGCATCTGCGCAGCGGTCCGGCTGAAGATTTATGGTTGGGTTTCGCCCGAAATGGTCATGGCCAGATAGAGCAGGGCGGACGAAAAGCCAGCCTGGCCGCTGGAAATTTGTTTCTTTATGACGCAACTCAAGCGTTTCGCTTCAGCTTTGGTGGTACCGAAAACCACCTGGTCCGGATTCCGCGAGCGTTACTGACCGACCGCCTGCCGCGTATCGCGGAGTGCACCGCGATGGTCCTCGACGACCGCCGGCCTGGGGTCATCCCCCTGCGTGAGATGCTGCGCCAGGCCGCCAGCACCCCGGCGTCGTTGCAGGACGAGCGCATCGCAACGCGCTATTCAGCAGCCTTGCTCGACCTGCTGGTGATCAGCCTGGAACTCCAGGACCTGAAAACCACCCACCAGGAATTGGACCTTTACGGCCGCATCATGCAGTACATCCAACGGCACCTGACCGAGCCGGACCTGTCGATTGAAGTCATCGCCCAGGCCCACAACGTGTCGACCCGCACCGTTACACGCGCCTTCGCGCGCTACCAGAAAACCCCCGTTGCCGAGATCTGGAAAGAGCGCCTGAATGCCAGCCGCGAAGCGATTGAGCGTGGCCAGGTACGCAGTGTGTCCCAGGCCGCGCTGGACTTCGGGTTCTCTGATTTCTCCCATTTCAGCCATGCGTTTCGCAAAGCGTTTGGCGTGGCGCCCAACACGTTATTGCGGCGCGATTGAGGCCTGCGGAAGGCGGGCGGCGACACTCGGCTGTCGCCCGCCCGATTGACGCCAACTCGAATCGATCAAGCCACCGTACTCCTGCGCACCTCCTTGCCTCATAGGCGCAACGTCCCCTCATTGCCTCCCTCAACGGCATCGCATTGAAGCGACCGCCGCAAGCGTCGCTGATCTTCCCATCGCCAACTTTTTAATGAGTGAAGTGAATCCTGGCGTGGGCAAGGGTTTTATTTTTTTGGATAAAAACATTTATTGACTAAAGAATATTTGCCGGTTAATTATTACTGCGCATCTGCTCACATGCAGAGTCATTTCCAGGGTTGTCACCATGGGTCAGAAAATCACGCCTTCATTGGCCAGCCTGTATGTGCAGGCGGCCGAATCCTCGCCCGCGCCGCGCTTGGCTCCCGTATTGATGCAGGGCTTTCCGGCAGCGCCGAAACACCGGGTTACGTGGAGCAATTGGATGCTTCCTCCGTTCAGTCAATGGGGGTTTCGCAATTTGGCGCGGCTGCGTCCCACCATCGACGTGCCGGCGGGCGCAGGGGCTGCGGGGCTGCTCAAGGCGGCTCCGGCAGCGCTGGATTCGCTGTATTTCGACAGTGAATGCGGGCTGAGCATCAGCGTCATGGATCACCTTGTCGCCAGTCAGACCGATGCTTTTTTGGTGATGCAGGGCGACACGGTGTTGTTCGAACGTTACTTCAATGGCCAGTGCGCCGCGGACCGCCACATCATGTTTTCGGTGACCAAGTCACTGATCGGTACCCTGGGCGAACAACTGGTCACCCAAGGTGTGCTCAAGCCCGAGTTGCCTGCGGCGTACTACGTACCTGAATTGGCCGGCAGCGCATTTGGTGATGCCACCGTGCGCCAGTTGTTCGACATGGCCGTGGGCATCGACTACAGCGAGGTGTATGACGACCCCAACTCCGAGAGTTCGCAATACGGTTATGCCTGCGGTTTTCAACCGGCACCGGCGCAGTACGCCCAGTTCGAGTCGCTGTACCAGTACCTGCCATCCCTGAAAAAACGCGGCGGCCACGGTGGTTTTTTCCATTACGTAACGGCCACCACCGAAGCCTTGGCGTGGGTCATGGAGCGCGCCTCGGGAGAGGCGTGCAGCCAGATGCTGGCGTCGATCTGGGGGCGCCTGGGGTGCGAGCGCGACGGCTATTTCATGGCCGATCCCTGGGGGCGCAATGTGGCCGGCGCAGGCTTCAGCGCCACGTTGAGAGACATGGCGCGTTTCGGTCGGTTACTGGCTAACGATGGCCGTCACGACGGGGTCGAGCTGCTGTCACCCGAGACCGTCGACCGTATCGCCGCCGGGGCGGACCCTGCGATCTATGCGCAGAATGCCGAATTCTCCCAATGGACGCCGGGTGCGTCCTATCGAAGCCAGTGGTACGTGTTCAACGACCACAGTCAGGCGCTGTTGGCCGGTGGGATTCACGGCCAGTACCTGTTCGTCGACAAGCCGTCGGGCGTGGTGATCGTCAAGCAATCGTCGCTGGCCGATGCGGTCGGCCCGTTCGATGCCGACAGCGTGCGCATGTTGCGCGCCATCGCCGCTCACCTGAGCCACTGACACACGCCAAACAATAAGAGTCTTGCGTTCTATTCACCTGGCCTGGCCAGGTGTTGGCGGCGCGCTGCGTCGCCATTGACTGCCCTGTAACAACAATAATTCCACAGGAGCTTCTTATGGTTTTCACCACGCGTTTTTCTCGAGCGCTGTTAATGCTCGGCTTACCCCTGACCACCCAGGCCGCGCTGGCGGGCTACACCTTTGAGGACGGTAACCTCAAAGGCGAAGTCAACCTCACCGCCGGTGGCGCGACGCTGTTCAGCCGCGGCGTTAACTTCGGCAGCGGCCAGGTTGACGCTCGCAGCGGCAAAAATGGCGGAAGCCGGATCAACTGGCAGGAGGTCTACGTCAAACCGGGCGTCAAGCTCGACTACGCGCTGCAACCGGACTTCAGCCTGCTGGCTGGCGGTTCCTTGGTGGCGGCCAGTACGTTCGGCGATGGCGATCCCGGCGGCTTGACCCGCAGCTCCGACGGCAAGGTCGCCGCCGAAGAGCTCTACGCGGGTTTTCGCAGTGGCGAATGGACGCTCACCGCCGGCCGCCAGAACTACATGATCGGCACCGGTTTCATCGTCATGGACGGCAACCTCGACCAGAAAACGGACGGGGCGTACTGGCTCGGCCCGCGCACCGCCTTCAAGGATTCAGCCCTTCTGGCGTGGGATCACGGCGCGTTGAAGTCCCAGGCTTTCACCTTGCGCACCGACGACGACCTGGGCGATTTTCGCATGACCGGCGTCAACTTCGATTACAACCTCGATAACAGGGTGACGCTGGGCGCCATGGCCATGAAGGTCAATGCCCTGGGCCCCAAAGGCAGCACCCTGCCGCGCCGTCGGGACGGGATGCAGGTGTACAACCTGCGGGCCCTCAACGCCAAGCTTCCCGGCGTGCAGGACCTGACGTTGAACGCCGAGTACGCCGTGGAGCGCGGCAGCGGCGAGGGGGTGGATTACGCGGCGAACGCCTGGTACGGCCAGGCCGACTATGCCTTCAGCACGTTGCCGTTGACGCCGATCATCGGCTATCGCTACGCGAGCTTTTCCGGCGATGACAACCTGGGCGACAACCGCCAGAAAGCCTGGGACCCGTTGAGCAAAGGCTTCGTCGACTGGAGCACATGGCTGGTCGGGGACGTGGTCGGTAACTACCTGCTGTTCAATAGCAACGAAAACGTCCAGCAGTTCTCGCTCAAGACCCACCTCAGCGAGACCCTGACCCTCGGCGCCATCCACTACCAGTTCTGGCTGGATGAGAAAAACTACATGGGCGCGGCGGTCAGTGACCGGCGTTTTGCCGATGAGAGTGTGGTTTTCCTCGACTGGACGCCTACGCCGTCGTTCTATACGTCGCTGTCTTATAACTGGGTCAAACCACTGGCCGCCGCCAAGCAAGTGTTCGGCAACGACCAGAAGTTCAGTGCGCTGGAACTGTATTTCACCTATCGCTATTAAGTGCTGCGAGCCATCGTGGCCGCGCTGGAGTGTTTTGATCATGAACAGGTTTTTGCGTAATACCTTGCTGGGCACCTTTGCATCACTGCTGATCAGTGGCGTTTGCCTGGCCGAAGAACGGACCGTGCGGATCTACAACTGGATCGAATACCTGCCGCCGGAAGTGCTCAAAGGCTTCCAGGAAGAAACCGGCATTCGCCCGATCTATGACGTGTTCGACAGCTCCGAAACCATGGAGTCCAAGCTGCTGACGGGCAACTCCGGGTATGACGTGGTGTTCCCCGGTTCGGCCAACCTGGGGCACCTGATCACGGCCGGTGCCGTGCAACCGCTGGACCGCAGCCAACTGCCGAACTGGCAGCACCTGGACCCGCAGTTCATGCAATCGCTGGAAGCGGTGGGTGACACCGGTAATCGCTACGCCGTGCCTTATCTGTGGGGCACCACGTTAATCGGTTACAACGTCGACAAGGTGCGCAACGCCCTCGGGCCCGACGTGCAAATGAACACCTGGGACATCATCTTCAAGGAAGAAAATCTCGCCAAACTCGCCAGTTGCGGCGTGGGCTTTCTCGATGCGGCCAATGAAATCGTGCCGATCGCCTTGCACTACAAGGGCCTGGCCCCCAACAGCCAGAAGCGCGAGGACTATTCGCAGGCCCAGGCGGCCATGATGAAGATCCGCCCTTACATCACCTACTTCAACTCCTCGCGCTACGGCATGGACCTGGCCAACGGTGATATCTGCGTGGGTGTGGGTTGGTCTGGCGGTGTGGCGCTGGCCAAGCGTTTGGCCGATGCCGCCGGCAAGGGCGTCAAGGTCGAGATGGCGTTGCCCAGGGAAGGCGCGCCGATGTGGTCGGACGTGATGATGATCCCGGCCAAGGCGCCGGACCTCGCTGAGGCCCATGCTTTCATCAACTACATCCTGCGCCCGGACGTCATTGCACTCATCAGCAACAAGATCGGCTACCCCAACCCGAACAAGGACGCCACCGCGCTGGTCGACGCGAGTATCCGCAACGATCCAAACATGTATGTGCCGGAGCAAGCGCGCAAGACTCTGTTCGCGCTGGAGCCGGTTCCGGCCGCTGTCGAGCGGATCCGCACCCGCACCTGGACTGCTATCAAGACCAATCGCTGACCCAACATGGCCCGGTACGTGTGTGCCGGGTCCGGAGCTGTGTGATGACTGAACCCCTGGATTTGATGGCCGTGGCGCCCAACCTGCAGCGCGTGCTGACGTTGCGCGTTGCCATAGGGCCGGGCGTAATGCTGGGTGACAGCGTCGACGGCTGGCGCTGCAATTACCCGATCGTGGGCGGTGATTTCGACGGCGTCGGCGTCAGTGGTCAGGTGCTGGCCGGTGGCGAGGACGTGTTTGTGTTGCGTGCCGACGGCGTGGGGCAACTCGATGCGCGCTACAGCCTCAGGACCGATCAGGGTGAGCTGATCAACCTGCGCAACCGCGGCGTGCTGGCCATGACCGAATACGGGCGCCAACTGGAGCGCAACGGGCAGTGGCCGATTCCGGAGACGGAATATCGCTGCACGTGTACCCCGGTGTTCCAGGTGCCCAAGGGGCGGCTGGACTGGCTCACGCGCTCAAGTTTTATCGGCCTGGTGCAGTACCCCAGCGCCGAGCAGGTGGTGATCCGCTGTTATCGGTTTTACTAAAGGGGTTGCCCGGCAGGCCTGGGAACAGTTCAGGCCTGCATCCCATAGAACACCAATTCGGTGATGCGCCTGACCTGCAGCGAATGCGCGTCGATATCCGGGTGCTCCTGGTTCACCAGCCGGAACAGCTGCAAGTGTGAGTAGTCGTTCAACAGAAACGCCGCCAACTCCACGTCCAGCTGGGGACGCAGTTTGCCGGCCTGTTGCAGTTCACGCAGCAGTTGGCTGATTTCGGCCCTGAGCGCATCGTTCATGGCGCGGTAGCCCTCGGGCAATTCGTTACTGCCGCCGAACAGGATCAGCGGCAGCAGCTCGCGCCACAGGCTGGGATGCATCACCTCCAGGGCGTAACCGGTCAGCAACCGCTCCAAGTGGCACATCGCGTCGACCGGGTCTTCGATGTCCTGGATCAGGCTGCGGGTGTCAGTGATGGCGCGTTGATCGGCCTGGTGCAGGATTTCCAGGATGATTTCCTGTTTGTTGCCGAAATACTTGAACACCGTCGGCGCCGACACACCCGCCTGGCCGGCGATTTGTTCGATGGTGGTGGCCTGGAAACCCTGGCGTTCAAACAGCTCGATGGCCGCCTGGCTGATGGCCTGGCGCCGTTCGGCTTTCTGACGTTCACGCAGTCCGCTCACAGAAGGTCCTTGTTACGAGAAGAAGAGGGCGCTTGTCGCCCCTTACCCGTGCAAAATACTTAACTGGATAAAACTTTTAAAGCGCTAATTATCAAGCCGTGTCCCAGGGCGTTCTCGTTCAAGGGGTTTGTCGCTGATGCTTCTTCAAGCGGTAGGCAAATTGCGCCCGGCTGAGCCCTACCAGCCTGGCCGCAGCGGCCAGGTTGCCGGCGTTCTGTTGCAGCGCCTCATGGATCAGGCGCGACTCGAGGCCTTCGATGGAAAACCCCTGGTCCAGTTGGCCGAGGGTCTCCAGCAAGGGTGGGCGGACCGTGGACACCGCAGTGGACAGGCTGCCGTGATCGTCCAGGCCGTACGGGTCCGTCGGCATCGGCTCGTTGCGAAACAGGTGCACCAGGTCAATGGCCTGGCCTTCGTCACTGGCGATCAAGCCGCGCTCGATCAGATTTTGCAGCTCGCGCACGTTCCCCGCGAAGTCGTAGCGCAGCAGTACCTTCAGCGCACGCATGGTCAGGCCCGCGGGCGTGCGCGCGTATTCCTGGCAGAAGCGCGTGAGAAACGCATTGATCAACAGCGGGATGTCATCCCGGCGCTCACGCAGGGGGGGCAGGGCGATGGGGTAGACATTGAGGCGGTAGAACAAGTCTTCGCGAAACGTGCCATCGGCCACGGCTTTGCGCAGGTCGATATTGGTCGCGGCCACCACGCGCACATCCACCGTGATCCCGCGCACGCCACCGACCCGTTCGATCTCACGCTCCTGCAAGGCCCGCAGCAGTTTGCTTTGCCCGGTCAGGCTGAGGCTGGTGATTTCATCCAGGAACAAGGTGCCGCCCTGGGCCCGCTCGAAGCGACCGGGGCGTGAATGGGTGGCGCCGGTGTACGCGCCGCGTTCGACACCGAACAGTTCGGCCTCGATCAGGGAGTCCGGGATGGCCGCGCAGTTGAGCGCCACGAATGGCTGCTGATGGCGCGCGCTGAGCTGGTGCAACTGGCGCGCGAACATCTCCTTGCCCACGCCGGACTCACCGCTGATCAGCACCGTGGCGGGTGTCAGCGCAACCCGTTGCAGGGCCTGCATCGCCGTGTTGAACGCCGCACTGGCGCCCACCAACGGCAGTGGTGCGCTGGCGCCTGTCCGGGGGCCTGGCGGGCTTGGGTGCGTGGGGACGGGCGCGGGGCCGCTGACGGTCTGGGACACATTCAGGTAACGCAGGTCCTGCTCGACGTCTCCCCATTGCTCCGCGGTCTTGCCGATCACCCGGCAACGGCTGTGGCCCATGCCACGGCATTCCACTTCGCGGAAAATCACCAATTGCCCGAACAGGCCGCTGACGAAGCCGATGGCGTAGCCGGTTTCCGTCCAGCACACCGGGTCCTGGCCTGTGCCGTAAGCCCCCACGTGTTCGTCGGCCTCGCAGGAGTGGTGCCAGAGAAACTCGCCTTCATAGAACCCCGAGTCGGCGTCGAACTTGAAGTGCAGCGGTTCGACTTTGGTCATGCCCTCCAGCGTGTGCAGGTGCGTCCCGGCCCGGAACACGGCGGCGGCATCGGCCTGGGGCCAGCGTTCGCGAATTAAACGAGCGTCCCGCGCACCCGAGGCATAGCCGGTACGGGTGAACAGCCCGCGCGCCTGCTCCAGCCCCAGGCGTTCGATGACCTCCCGGCGCAGCGCGCCGAAGGAGGAACTGTGCAGCAGCAACATGCGCTGGTCGTTGAGCCAGATCCGCCCGTCTTCGGGAGAAAAGAACAGGCAGTCCGTCAACTCCGCTGTCGTGGGCGAGCTGGCATCGCTGAGTTGGCGGCTGTCGCCACGCGGATGATACGGCGCAGTCACTGCCGGGTCGTCGGGCAGCGTGCTGGGGGGATGAGTCATTGTTATGCCCCTGCAAAGCGAGTGAACGATATGAGTAACAGCTGAGATAGTTATTAAACATAACCTTATCAATTGAACAAGTGGCACACCGCGATTTTTTGCCCGCGACCGGCGCGGCGGTATGCGCGGTCCGTTGAAAGGACCGTTGCAGAGCGTTCAAAGGCGTATGTGCGTGCTGCGACGCGCAGACGGCACAGCCTTTGCTCAACACCTGATGCGGCGCCTGCCCTCGTGCAGGCGATGACAAATACAAAAAACCGGAGTTGCCATGTCAGTGTCTGAAACCACCTCGCTGCTGCAGCGAGCCATTGAGTCCGAATGCCTGTTCAACGGTGACTGGGTACCCGCCTCGGGTTCCGTGACGCCCGTGATCGAACCCGCCACCGGCGAACCGCTGATGCGTTGCGCCATGGCCAGCCCGGCGGATATCGCCATTGCCAGCCGCAGCGCGGCGCTGGCCCAACCGGCGTGGGCCGCGCTCGGCCCGCGTGAGCGCGCCGAGGTGTTTCGCAAGGCGGCCCACCTGGCCCAGCAATCTTTTGAGGAACTTGCGTTGTATGTCGCCCGGGAAACCGGCGGCGCGTTGTTCAAGGGCGAACACGAAGTGCGCGAGGCGATTGTGCTGCTGCATCAGGCGGCGGGTCTGTTGTCCCAACCTCACGGGGTGGTGCTGCCCAGCGAAGCCGGACGGCTGTCCTATGCCCGGCGTCAGCCCCATGGGGTGGTCGGGGTGATTTCACCGTTCAACTTCCCCCTGGTGTTGTCGATGCGCTCGGTGGCGCCGGCTCTGGCGGCAGGGAACGCGGTGGTGCTCAAGCCTGACCCGCAAACCCCGGTCAGCGGCGGTTTTCTCATCGCCCGTCTGTTCGAAGAAGCCGGCCTGCCCAAAGGTCTGTTGCAGGTATTACCCGGCGCCGCGCCGGCCGGTGAGGCGCTGTGCCGCGACCCCAACGTACGCATGATCGCCTTCACCGGCTCCACGGAGGCAGGACGCAAAGTCGCCGAAGTGGCCGGGCGACACCTGAAAAAAGTCGCGCTGGAACTGGGCGGCAAGAACCCGTTGATCATCCTGGAAGACGCCGACCTCGACCAGGCCGCGAACAACGCGGCCTGGGGCGCCTGGCTGCACCAGGGGCAGATCTGCATGGCGACCGGGTTGATTCTGGTGCATGCCTCCATCGCCGCCAGTTTCACCCGCAAGCTGGTGGCCAAGGCCCGTGCGCTCAGCGTCGGCAACGCCGCCCGAGGCGAGGCCGCGCTTGGCCCGTTGATCAACCCGCGCCAATTGCAGCGCGTGCACACGATCGTCAGCGACAGCCTGCAGGCCGGCGCACGGCTGGAGGCGGGGGGCGAATATGACCAGCTGTTTTACCAACCGACCGTGCTCAGCGGGGTGCGGCCGGGTATGCGCGCATTTGACGATGAAGTCTTCGGGCCGGTGGCCACGGTGGTCAGCTTTGACACGGACGAGGAGGCCATCGAGTTGGCCAACCGCACCGAGTACGGCCTCTCGGCCGCGATCATTTCACCGTCGGTGGGGCGCGCCATGGCCATGGGCGAACGCCTGAACTGCGGCATGCTGCACATCAATGACCAGACCGTGGCGGACGAGTGCATCAACCCCTTCGGCGGACGCGGCGCCTCGGGCAACGGCGGCAGCGTGGGCGGTCCGGCCGACTGGGACGAGTACACCCAATGGCAATGGGTCACCGTAAAAAATACGCCGCCGACCTATCCCTACTGAGCCCTGGCTCACGCAATGCCTATACAACAATAAGAGGGCTTGACCATGAACCTGTACAACAAAACCTTGATCGTCACCGGTGTCGCGTCGGGCATTGGTGCGGAAGTCGCGCGGTTGGCGCGCTTCCAGGGCGCCACGGTCATCGGGGTAGACCGCCATGAACCGCAGTTGACGCTGGACGGTTTTTTCCATGCCGACCTGAGCGATCCGACCAGCATCGATGCACTGGTGGCGCGTCTGCCGGCGCGGGTCGACGCGCTGTGCAACATCGCCGGCGTACCCGGCACGGCCCCGGCGCAGACGGTGGCCGAGGTCAATTACCTGGGCTTGCGCCACCTCACACAAGCGTTGCTGCCGCGCCTGTCGGCTGGCGGCAGCATCGTCAATGTCGCCTCGGTGTTGGGTGCGCAATGGCCCCAACGCCTGGAACTGCACAAGGCCCTGGCCGCGACGCAAAGCTACCAGGCCGGGCAGCAGTGGCTGGCGGCAAACCCGGTCGAGCAGGCCACCTGTTATCAGTACTTCAAGGAAGCGCTGATCGTCTGGACCTTGCAGCAAGCCCAAGGCTGGTTTCGCGATCACGCGGTGCGTATCAACTGCGTCGCGCCGGGGCCGGTGTTCACCCCGATTCTGGGAGATTTCGTCAGCATGCTCGGGCCGCAGCGGGTGGCCGAGGACAGCCAGCGCATGACCCGCCCCGCGTTGGCCGATGAAGTGGCCTCGGTGATTGCCTTTTTGTGCTCGGACGCGGCGCGCTGGGTCAATGGGGTCAATCTGCCGGTGGATGGCGGGTTGGCCGCCACCTACGTGTAGGCCGCGCAAGCGCGTCACACCCCGGTGCGCAGCCAGCGTGCCGGGGGTCTTGAACAACAACAAAAATACAGGACATACATCATGCTCAAGCCTTGCTTGCGGACAGTTGCGGCCACGACTTTTGTCGCACTGTCATCCACTGTTCACGCCTATGACTTGCCCGGCCTCAACCTGGGCAGCACAAGTTTCTATGACGGTTCGCCAGCGCCCGCCGGACCCGGTTGGTACCTGGAGGAATACCTGACCTATTCGCGCGCCAGCCGCTTCAACGATGCCCACGGCAACAAGCTGGCGCTGCCCAGGCAGGACGTGGAGGTGGTGGCGCCGACCACGCAAATCATTTACGTCGGCCAACCCCTGGCCAACGGCGCAATGCCTGGTTTCACCCTGATCAACACTTCCCTGGCCCATGTGGACGTCGACGATGGGTTGAATAACGCGGCCTTGAGTTCCCGCGCCGGCTTTGGCGATGTGGTCGTCGGCCCGTTCCTGCAGTTGCCGACCCTGAGCCGCGCCGATGGCAGCCCGCTGCTGACCCAGCGGGTCGAATTCGACGTGTCGATCCCGGTGGGCGCCTATGACCGCAAGCGTTCGATCAACCCAGGAAGCAATTTCTGGTCCTTCAACCCGTATTACGCGGCGACGTACTGGTTCAACCCCAAGTGGTCGGCGAGCGGTCGCTTCATGTACCTGTGGAACGGCAAGAATGACAAGCCGCAGGCGGGCTTCGGTGATGTCTCCGACACCCAGGCCGGGCAGGCGCTGCATGCCAACCTGACGTTGCAGTACGCCATCGACCAGCAGTTGAGCGTGGGGCTGAACGGGTATTGGTTGAAGCAGATCACCGATACCGAGGTGCAGGGGCATGCGGTGAGTGGGCGCCGAGAAAAGGTCTGGGCCATCGGCCCAGGCCTGGTCTACGCGTTCAACAAGGAGAATGTGTTGTCAGTGAACACGTACTTCGAACAGCAGGCGCAGAATCGCACCCAGGGCAACAAGCTGGTGCTTAATTGGCTGCACCAGTTCTAGGCAGGTTCAGTGGCGCCGCACGCACCATCACGCTGATGATGGTGAGTGCGGCGATCACCACACCTGGAGAGGTTGCCAGCATCACGCCGGCGGTGCCGGCTCCGGCTGCCAGCAGTTGCCCGGCGGCCAGCGGCCCGGCCACCGAGCCCAGTCGGCCGATGGCCACGGCCGCGCCCACGCCAGTGGCGCGCACGGCAGTGGGGTAGGCCGGTGGCGCGCTGGCATACAGCACCAATTGCGCGGCCATCACGAACAACCCCGCGGCAAAGCCTGCGATGGCCATGGGCACTATGCCCACCGACAGGCCCACGCCCGCCAGCGCTGCCAGCAGGCCGGCATACACGAACAGCACCACCTTGAGTGCGTGGCAACGGTCCAGCAACACGCCGCCGAGCAGCGAACCGAGGGCACCGCCGATATTGAAGAGCATCTGCACCATGCCGGCCTGGGGCTTGCTGAAGCCTTGTTCCAGCAACAGCGAAGGCAGCCAGTTGAGCAGCATGTACATCACGGTCAGGGTGAAGAAGTAACTGAGCCACAACGCCAGTGTGGTGCGTGCGCGGCCTTCGCCGAACAGTGCCTGGCCGGTGGAGGGGCGGGCGCCGGGGGTGTCTTCGGCCTGTTGGCGAAAGGCGGTGGATTCGGGCAGCAGCAGGATCATCAACGGCACAGCCAGCAGCGGTGCCAAACCGCCGATGATAAAAGTGGTCTGCCAGTGTTCACTGGAAAACATCGCCACCACCGCAGCCAGTGCGCCACCCAATGGCACCCCGCAATACATCACGCTGATGGCGGTGCCACGGTTGCGTTCGCTCACCGCTTCGGCACACAACGCGATCAGGTTCGGCAGCGCGGCGCCCAGGCCCAGGCCGGTCAGGAAGCGCACCAGCAACAGGCTCGAATAGCTGTTCACAAATGCCGTGCTCAGGGAGAACAGCCCGAACAGCAGCACCGCGCTCACCAGGATTTTCTTGCGGCCGATGCGGTCGGCGATCCATCCGCCGAAGAAGGCACCGGGCAGCAGGCCGATGATCCCGACGCTGAATACCCAGCCGAGCATTTTCGGGTCGAGGGCAAACGTCTGGCGCAACCCTGCGGCAGTGGTGCCGGCGGCCTGTAGATCGAACCCTTCGATCAGGGCAACGATAAAGCACAAAGCGATCGTCAACGTCGAACGACGCGCGGGAGTGTTCATGGGCAAACCTCATTGTTGTTTTTGTTGTGGTAGCGAGCCTGCTGGGCGGCTGGCAATTAAGATAACAAATATAACTATAAAAAGAAGGGCGCCTGGGCCGCGCCAAAAATCATCCCGCAAGCCGCCTAGGCCGGCTATTTGAGATTGGCAGTGGCAGGAAAAGTGGAAATAGATAGGCTTATTAACGTTCGATTATCGGTCAGTCGCGGTTGACGAGCGTCGTGAGCGTTTCCATTCTCTGTTCGCGAAGCCGATTGGGCCAAGTGTGTGTCACCCCCAAAAACAACAACAAAAAATGGACATCGAACATGCCAAAACTCCCTACGGGCGCCGTCGCGGCGGCCTGCTGTGTGTCGAAAAGCACACCACGTCTGATCAGCACACTGCTGATGCTCGGCGTACTGCCCACCCCGCTGTGGGCGGCGGGGTTTATCGACGACAGCCATGGCACCCTGACGTTGCGCAATTACTACCTGGATCGTGACTACAAGGACGACGGCGCCAAAACCGCTGCACGGGAATGGGCCCAGGCGTTCATCCTCAATCTGGAGTCGGGGTATACGCCTGGCCCGCTGGGGTTTGGCCTGGATGTGCGCGGCTTGATGGGGGTCAAGCTTGACTCCTCGCCGGACCGCAGCGGCACCGAGTTGCTGCCGGTGTCGGCCAGCGACAAGCGTGCCGCCGACGAATATTCACGCCTGGCGCCGACCGCTAAACTGCGGTTTGCGCAAACCACGGTGAAGGCCGGGGACGTGTCGATCTTCCTGCCATTCGCCTTTGCCAGCCCATCGCGCCTGCTGCCGCAGACCTTTCGCGGTACCACCTTGAGCTCCAAGGACATCGACGGGCTGACCCTCAATACCGGCTATATCGACCGCATCAACAAGCGCGATTCCACCGACTACCAGCCCATGACCATCGCCTCGCCCAACCGACGTTTCAACGCGACCGCCACCACCTCGCACCTGGCTTACGTCGGCGGCGATTATCAGGTCAATAAAGACCTGAGCCTGCGCGCCTATCATGCCGAGGTCGCCGACCTTTACCAGCAGGACACCCTGGCGTTACTGCACAACCTGCCGCTGGGCGAGGGCGTGCTCACCAGTGACCTGCGCAGTTTCTTCAGTCGTGAGGACGGCAGCGCCAAGGCCGGTAACGTGGATAACCGCAACCTTTCGGCGCTGTTCGGCTATCGCTTGGGCGGGCACCGAGTGAGCCTGGGTTATATGCATTCGAGCGGCGATACCGCCACGCCGTATATCTCCGGCACCGAGTTGATGGGCATGAGCGAGCTGACCATGAGTTCGGATTTTCTCAATGCCAAGGAGCGCACCTGGCAGGCCATCTACGACTACGACTTTGCCGCGTCGGGCGTGCCGGGCCTCAAAAGTCGCCTGCGTTACGTGCGTGGCGACAACATCGAACTGGCCGCCTTCAACGCCGAGGATCGCAAAGAGCGCGAGTTCCAGATGGAACTGGGCTACGTGATTCAGAGCGGCCCGCTGAAGAACGTCGGGCTGATGGCGCGCAAGTCGATCTACCGCAACGACTTCCCCGGCGGCGCTGCGTTTCGCGATGAAAACCAGACGCGCTTTCTGGTGCTCTACACCGTGGCGCTGTGGTAAGTCATCCGTTCTGATAGACCTTCTTGAGCAGGCGCAGCAGCTCTGCGCGTTCTTGCGCGTCCAGAGCTGCCGTGGCGTCGAGGTCGCTTTGTGCGGCGATGTCCTTGAGCTGCTTGAGCAGGGTTTCGCCGGTCTTGCTCAGGAAGATCCCGTAAGAGCGCTTGTCCGGTTTGCAGCGCACACGCACCGCGAGCGCACGGCTTTCCAGTTTGTTCAGCAAGGGCACCACCTGGGGCGGCTCGATGGCCAGGGCGCGAGCCAGGTCGGCCTGCATCAGCCCAGGGTTCTGCTCGATGATCGCCAGGGCCGAGAACTGGGCGGGGCGCAGGTCGTGCTCCGACAGCCGGCCGATCAGGTTCTGGAACAGTTTGAGCTGGGCACGGCGCATGGCGTAACCGATCAGATCGTCCAGGGCTGAATCCAGCGGTGGCCGTGCCTCGTCATCATCGGGCAGGGCCTGGCTGGCGGCGGCGAGGGTAGAAGGCTTGGCCATTGGCAGTGCAATCCTCATAAGGTAGCGGTTAAGAAGGCTATCTAGTTTGCCGGGGTTAACGCGCCGTGGCTATGCCGGGTTTTCACGGCGCTTCGGCATCGCCGTTCTTTAATGAGTGAAAATATTGGTTACGACGATTAATAGTTAATTGACATAACTATATTTGCGGTTTAATTTCGAATCATCTTCACACCAGAACAAGAGCGTACCGCCATGAGCAATTACGAAGGTCGTTGGTCCACCGTCAAAGTCGAGATCGAGGAAGGCATCGCCTGGGTCATTCTCAATCGTCCGGAAAAACGCAACGCCATGAGTCCCACCCTTAACCGGGAAATGATCGACGTACTGGAAACCCTGGAACAGGATCCGGACGCCGGCGTGCTGGTGCTGACCGGTGCCGGTGAGGCCTGGACTGCGGGCATGGACCTCAAGGAATACTTTCGCGAAGTGGATGCCGGCCCGGAAATTCTCCAGGAAAAAATCCGTCGCGAAGCCTCGCAATGGCAATGGAAACTGCTGCGCATGTACACCAAGCCCACCATCGCCATGGTCAACGGCTGGTGCTTCGGCGGCGGTTTCAGCCCGCTGGTGGCATGCGACCTCGCCATCTGCGCCGATGAGGCGACCTTCGGCCTCTCGGAAATCAACTGGGGCATCCCGCCGGGCAACCTGGTCAGCAAGGCCATGGCCGACACCGTGGGCCATCGCCAATCGCTGTACTACATCATGACCGGCAAGACCTTCGGCGGGCAGAAAGCTGCCGAGATGGGCCTGGTCAACGAGAGCGTGCCGCTGGCGCAGTTGCGCGAAGTCACGGTGGACCTGGCGCGTAACCTGCTGGAGAAAAACCCGGTGGTGCTGCGTGCGGCCAAGCATGGCTTCAAACGTTGCCGCGAACTGACCTGGGAGCAGAACGAAGATTACCTCTACGCCAAGCTCGATCAGTCGCGCTTGCTCGACACCGAAGGCGGCCGCGAGCAGGGCATGAAACAATTCCTCGACGACAAGAGCATCAAGCCTGGCCTGCAGGCGTATAAACGCTGAAGTCAGCGGCCTTCGGGCCGCACTGCCGTAACCCTGCTTGAACGTATTCCCTATAAAGAAAATAAAGAGGAATCACCATGCTGGACGTGCCCCTGTTGATCGGCGGCCAGTCGTGCCCCGCCCGCGACGGTCGTACCTTCGAACGTCGCAACCCGGTGACCGGTGAAGTGGTCTCGCGTGTCGCCGCCGCCACCCCTGAAGATGCCGACGCCGCCGTGGCCGCCGCGCACGCTGCGTTCCCCGCGTGGGCGGCGCTTGCGCCCAACGAACGTCGCACCCGGTTGCTCAAGGCAGCCGAGCAATTGCAGGCGCGCAGCGCCGAATTTATCGCGGCCGCTGGCGAGACCGGCGCCATGGCCAACTGGTATGGCTTTAACGTGCGCCTGGCGGCCAATATCCTGCGTGAAGCCGCGTCGATGACCACCCAGATCACTGGCGACGTCATTCCTTCCGATGTGCCCGGCAGTTTCGCCATGGCCCTGCGTCAGCCATGCGGCGTGGTGCTGGGCATCGCGCCGTGGAATGCGCCGGTGATCCTCGCCACTCGCGCTATCGCCATGCCGCTGGCCTGCGGCAACACCGTGGTGCTCAAGGCCTCCGAGCTGAGCCCGGCGGTGCACCGCCTGATCGGCCAGGTGCTGCAGGACGCCGGCCTGGGCGATGGCGTGGTCAATGTCATCAGCAACGCCCCAGCCGATGCCGCCGTGATAGTCGAGCGGCTGATCGCCAACCCGGCGGTGCGGCGAGTCAACTTCACTGGCTCAACCCATGTGGGGCGGATCGTCGGTGAACTGTCGGCGCGCCACCTCAAGCCTGCACTGCTGGAACTGGGCGGCAAAGCACCGTTGCTGGTGCTCGACGACGCGGATTTGGACGCGGCGGTCGCGGCAGCGGCCTTTGGTGCCTATTTCAATCAGGGCCAGATCTGCATGTCCACCGAGCGCCTGATCGTCGATGCCAAAGTCGCCGATGCCTTTGTCGCCAAACTGGCGGCCAAGGTCGCCACCCTGCGCGCCGGCGACCCGGCTGCGCCGGAATCGGTGCTGGGTTCGCTGGTGGACGCCAGTGCCGGTACGCGCATCAAGGCGTTGATCGACGACGCATTGGCCAAAGGCGCGCGGCTGGTGGCCGGCGGCCAACTGGACGGCAGCATCCTGCAACCGACCCTGATCGATGGCGTCACCGAGCACATGCGCTTGTACCGCGAAGAGTCGTTCGGCCCGGTGGCGGTGTTGCTGCGCGGTGACGGCGACGAGGCGTTGCTGCGCCTGGCCAACGATTCCGAATTCGGCCTTTCGGCGGCGATTTTCAGCCGCGATACCGGGCGCGCGCTGGCCCTGGCGCAACGGGTGGAATCGGGCATTTGCCATATCAACGGACCCACCGTGCACGACGAGGCGCAGATGCCCTTCGGCGGCGTCAAGTCCAGCGGCTACGGCAGTTTCGGTGGCAAAGCGGCCATCGAGCACTTCACGCAGTTGCGCTGGGTGACCTTGCAGAACGGGCCGCGGCACTACCCGATCTGAGCAGGCGTTGCGACATAACAATCACAAGGCGGCGTTGAACCGCCTTGATGGAGGACATCCTTGTGAGTGCCGAATTCAGACCGCAACCCCAGCCCGAGCAGCACCCGCCGCGATACCGCGCGGTGTCCATCGGCCATGCGCCGGTCGAGGTCACAGAAGAACAGGGCGTGCTGCATATGCGCTCGCTGGAACCCTTGGGCGCCTTGCCCACGCGCTTGCTCGACCGCCTGGTGCATTGGGCCCAGGTGCGGCCCGAGCAGACTTTTATCGCCGCCCGCCAGGCCGATGGCGAGTGGCGCCGCGTCAACTACCGTGAAATGCTCGACAGCGTGCGCGCCATTGCCCAAAGCCTGCTGAGCTATGGGCTGTCGGCACACAAACCGCTGGCCCTGCTGTCGGGCAATGACATCGAACATTTGCAGGTGGCCCTCGGCGCCATGTACGCCGGCGTTCCCTACTGCCCGGTGTCGCCTGCGTACGCGTTGCTGTCCCAGGACTTCGCCAAGTTGCGGCATGTCTGCGACCTGCTGCAACCGGGCCTGGTGTTTGTCAGCGATGCAGCGGCCTACAGGCGTGCGATCGAGGCGGTATTGCCGGGCGAGACGCCGCTGATCTGCGTGCGTGGTGAAGTGCCTGGGCGCACTCAGGTCAGCTTTGCCAGCCTGCTGCAAACCCCCGGCGGTACCGAGGCCGACGCTGCGTTCAATGCCACCGGCCCGGACAGCATCGCCAAATTTCTCTTCACCTCGGGCTCGACCAAGCTGCCCAAAGCTGTGATCACCACCCAGCGCATGCTGTGCGCCAACCAGCAAATGCTGTTGCAGACGTTCCCGGTGTTCGGCGAGGAGCCGCCCGTGCTGGTGGACTGGCTGCCGTGGAACCACACGTTCGGCGGCAGCCACAACGTCGGCATCGTGCTCTACAACGGCGGCACCTTTTACCTGGACGAAGGCAAGCCCACGGCCCAGGGTTTCGCCCAGACCCTGCGTAACCTCAAGGAGATTTCGCCCACGGCCTACCTCACCGTGCCCAAAGGTTGGGAGGAACTGGTCAACGCGCTGGAACAGGACGGCGAGTTGCGTGAGCGGTTTTTCGCGCGCATGAAGCTGTTCTTCTTTGCCGCCGCCGGGCTTTCGCAAAGCGTCTGGGACCGCCTCGACCGCGTGGCCGAGAGGCACTGCGGCGAACGCATCCGCATGATGGCCGGGCTGGGTATGACCGAAGCCGCACCGTCGTGCACCTTCACCACCGGGCCGTTGTCGATGGCCGGCTACATCGGCTTGCCCGCGCCGGGTTGCGAAGTGCGTCTGGTGCCGCTGGACGGCAAGCTTGAGGGGCGGTTTCGCGGGCCGCACATCATGCCGGGGTACTGGCGTGCGCCCGAGCAAACCGCCGAGGTGTTCGATGAGCAGGGCTACTATTGCTCCGGTGATGCGATCAAGCTCGCCGACCCCCAGCAACCGCAATGGGGGTTGATGTTCGATGGGCGCATCGCCGAAGACTTCAAGCTGTCTTCCGGGGTGTTTGTCAGTGTCGGACCATTGCGCAATCGCGCGGTGCTGGAGGGCTCGCCGTATGTGCAGGACCTGGTGATTGCCGCGCCGGACCGCGAATGCCTGGGCGCGCTGGTGTTCCCTAGAGCCTATGAATGCCGCCGCCTGGCGGGCCTGAGCGTCGAGGCCAGCGACGCCGAGGTGTTGGACAGCGCGCCGGTGCGCCAATGGTTCAGCGACTGGTTGCAACGGCTCAATCGCGAGGCCACCGGCAACGCCAGTCGCCTGGAATGGATTGCGATCCTCGACGAACCGGCGTCCATCGACCGGGGTGAAATTACCGATAAAGGTTCGATCAACCAACGCGCGGTGCTGCAATGGCGCGCGGCGAAGGTCGAGGCGCTGTATCGCGGCGAAGACCCTACTATTCTGCGCGCAGGGCCCAAGCCGTGAGGGGTGCCGGCCAGTACGCGGCGTTTGCCGATGCCGCGATTATCGAGGCCGTGCGCACGCCCTGGATCGACCTCGGCGGGGCGCTGGCCCAGGTGTCGCCTATTGATCTTGGGATCAAGGTCGGGCGTGAGGTGCTGGCCCGCGCCGGCCTCCAGGCGCAAGCAGTGGACAGCGTGTTGGCCGGCTCCATGGCCCAGGCCAGTTTCGATGCTTACTTATTGCCACGGCATATCGGGTTGTACAGCGGTGTGGCGCAAACGGTGCCGGCGCTGGGGGTGCAGCGCATCTGCGCCACCGGTTTCGAGCTGTTGCGCCAGGCCGCTGAGCAACTGCGCGGCGAGGTGCAATTGGCCTTGTGCGTGGCGGCTGAATCGATGTCACGCAACCCGATAGCGGCCTACACCCACCGGGGCGGGTTTCGGCTCGGGGGCGAGGTGCAATTCAAGGACTTTCTCTGGGAGGCGCTGTATGACCCGGCACCTGGCCTGGACATGATCGCTACCGCCGATAACCTCGCGCGGCGTTATGGTCTGAGCCGCGAGGCGGTGGATCGCTACGCCTGCGACAGTCATCAGCGCGCGTTGCTGGCCCAGGGCGCCGGGGCGTGGGCCGAAGAGATCGTAGCGGTGGAGAACCAGGTGTTCGCGCTGGAGGGCTATCAATCGCGGAGTATCACCCTGGCGCGCCACGCCGGTGTCGTGAGTGAGGACAGCCACCCCCGGCCCACCGACTTGGCGGCCCTGGCACGCTTGCGCGCGGTGCATGCCGACGGCGTGCAAACCGCCGGCAACAGTTGCGCGGTGGTCGACGGCGCAGCCGCCGCCCTGGTCGGGCGTGCGTCCGACTGCACACGCCCGCCGCTGGCCCGGCTGCTGGCCAGTGCCGTGGTGGGTGTGGCTCCCGAGTTCATGGGCATTGGCCCGGCACCAGCGATTCGCCTGTTGCTGCAGCGCAGCGGCCTTACGCTGGACGACATCGGCCGCTTTGAGATCAATGAAGCTCAGGCCGCCCAAGTGTTGGCGGTGGCCCACGAGCTGGAGCTGGACCGCACCCGGCTCAATGTTCAGGGCGGCTCTCTCGCACTGGGCCACCCGCTGGCCGCCACGGGCCTGCGCCTGGTCATGAGCCTGGCCCGGCAACTGCGCGAGCACAACCTGCGCTACGGGATTGCCGCCGCCTGTGTGGGCGGCGGGCAGGGCATGGCACTGTTGATCGAAAACCCCGCCTGGTGCGCTTGACTGCCTATTTTTGATTCGATGAGGTGTGCCGATGTGGAGCTACGAGGCGCCGCTGCGCGATATGCAATTTGTGCTTGAACACTGGCTGCAGGCCCCCGACGCGTGGCGCCGCAACCCGGCGTTCGAAGGCGTGGACCTGGCGCTGGCGTTGCAGGTCGTGGAAGAGGCGGCCCGTTTCAGCCAGGGCGTGCTGGCGCCGTTGAACGCGCCTGGCGATCGCCAGGGGTGCCGTTGGCAGGACGGCCAGGTCAGCACCCCGGACGGTTTTGCAAAGGCGTATCGCGCCTATGTCGACGGCGGTTGGCCAGGGCTGGCCTGCGCCGAGGCCCTGGGCGGCCAGGGCTTGCCGCAACTGCTTGACGCCGCTCTGCAAGAAATGCTCTACGCCAGCAACCACGCCTGGGCCATGTACACCGGCATCGCCCATGGCGCTTACCTGTGCCTCAAAGCCCACGGCGAACCACACTTGCAGGCGCGTTACCTGCCGCAGATCGTCAGCGGTCAGGCCTTGCCCACCATGTGCCTGACCGAGCCCCAGGCCGGCAGCGATGTCGGCTTGCTGCGCTGTCGCGCCGAGCCCCAGGCCGATGGCAGTTATCGCCTGAGCGGCAGCAAGCTGTTTATCTCCGGCGGCGAGCATGACCTCACGGCCAATATCCTGCACCTGGTGCTGGCGCGCCTGCCTGATGCACCGTCGGGCAGTCGCGGGATTTCACTGTTCCTGGTGCCCAAGCGGCTGGACGATGGCCAGGCCAATGGCGTGCGCTGTGACGGCATTGAACACAAGATGGGCATCAAGGGCAGCGCCACCTGTTCCCTGGTGTTCGAGGCGGCGCAGGGCTGGTTGATCGGCGATGCCCATCGCGGTCTGGCGGCGATGTTCGTGATGATGAATTCGGCGCGCCTGCATGTGGGCCTGCAAGGCCTGGGGCACGCCGAGGCCGCCTGGCAGAACGCTCGGCAGTACGCCGCCGAGCGCTTGCAAATGCGCGCGCCGACAAGGCCCGACAGCGCCGCCGCCCAGGCGGCTGATCCCATCTGTTACCACCCGGCCATGCGCCGCGTGTTGTTGGAACTGCGCACCGCCAGCGAGGGCATGCGCGCCATCGGTTATTGGGCGGCGCACCTGCTGGATCAGGCCGAGCACGAGCCAGATGCGCCGGCCGCGCAGTTGGCGCCGTTGCTCACGCCCATCATCAAAGCGTTTTTCACGGAACAGGGCTTTCGCCAGGCCAGCAATGCGTTGCAGGTCTTCGGCGGGTACGGCTACGTCAGCGAGTTCGCCATCGAACAAACCCTGCGCGACAGTCGCATCGCGATGATCTACGAGGGCAGCAACGAGATTCAGGCCAATGACCTGTTGTTGCGCAAGGTGCTGGGGGATGACGGCCGCGCGTTTGGCCTGCTGCTGACCGAGTTGCGCGCGGAGGCGGAGCAGGGCGCCGAGTCCCGCGAATGCGCGGGATTCGCCCAGGTGTTGGGCGACCTGTGCGACACCTTGGATGCGGTGGTGAGCGGCATACGTATGCAGGCGCAGTGCGACAGTGAATACCCTTACCGGGCCGCGCCGGATTTCCTCCAGCTGTGCGGCGTGGCGTTGCTGGCGTTCGCCTGGGCACGGGCGGCCCGCGTATCCAGGGCCTTGCCCGAAGACGACCCGTTGCGCGCCGCCAAGCTGCAAAGCGCCGGTTTCTTTTTTGATTACCTGCCCTCCCGGCTGGCCGCGCACCTGGGCGCGATAAGCAGTGCGCGTGCCGCACTGGCGTTCGTCTGACGCGAACAGACGCTTGCGGTACTATGGCGGCCCACGTTTTCTGGAAGTTGCCTGGATGAGTAAGCCCGGTCAATTGGTGCTGGTTGCACTGCGCAAGATGATCGCCAGCGGCGAGCTGGCGGCCGGGGAACGCCTGATGGAAATCCCCACCGCGCAGTTGTTCGGCGTGTCGCGCATGCCGGTGCGCATGGCGTTCCGGACCCTTGAGCAGGAAGGGCTGCTGGTGCCGTTTGGCGGGCGCGGCTATCAGGTGCGGTCAGTCAGTGCCAGCGACATCGCCGGCGCCGTTGAAGTGCGTGGCGTGCTCGAAGGGCTGGCGGCGCGCCAGGCCGCCGAGCACGGCCTGTCCAGCGAGGCGCGCGCCGTGCTGGAGCGCTGCCTGGTCGAGGGCGATCAATTGTTCGAGAAAGGCTACGTGACCGAGGACGACCTTGAGGTCTATCACGACCTGAACATGCGTTTTCACCAGGTCATCGTCCAAGGCAGTCACAACCCGGCCATCGCTGACGCCCTGGCGCGCAACGATCACTTGCCCTTCGCCTCGGTGACGGCGCTGGCGGTGGATCGCGAGGACATGGCCCGCGAATTCCGCCGCTTCAACTATGCCCATATGCAGCACCATTCGGTCTTCGACGCCCTGGTCAACCGCCAGGGCGCGCGGGCCGAAGCCATCATGCGCGAGCATGCCAATGCCACATTGCGGTATGCCGAGATCTTCAGTTCGGCCACCGCCGACGCGCGCATGAAGGTGATCCTGCCCGCCTCGTGACGTGGTT
This sequence comes from Pseudomonas sp. EYE_354, assembly GCF_023148575.1. Taxonomy (NCBI): domain Bacteria; kingdom Pseudomonadati; phylum Pseudomonadota; class Gammaproteobacteria; order Pseudomonadales; family Pseudomonadaceae; genus Pseudomonas; species Pseudomonas sp. EYE_354. The sequence continues at coordinate 197,230 of NZ_JAHXNQ010000007.1, read as the reverse complement.
CAGATATCGAGCACCAACAGGGCGGTTTTCGCGCGCGAGCAGCAGGGCGTGAACTGATCATTCAGCGCCTGCTCCTGCTCGGTGAGGAACAGGTCGCGGTGCTCCGGCACACCTTCCAGCACGCGGGTCAGGCAGGTGCCGCAAATCCCCTGTTCGCAGGACACGGCAATCTCGATGCCGTGGCTTTCCAGCACCTGCACCACGCTCTTGTCGGCGGGCACCTCGAAGACCTGGCCGCTGCTGCTGAGCTTCACCGAAAAACATCCATCCAGGCGGTTGTCCACCGGTGCCGCCGTGAAGTACTCGCGATGCAGGCAGGCTTCCTGCCAACCCTGGGCCCTGGCACTGTCGAGCACGTGCTGCATAAAGCCGCCCGGGCCGCACACATACAGGTGCACATCGCCGGCCGGTGCCGCCAGCACGTGGGCGACATCCAGCGCCGTGTCGGGTTGCTCGTCGAAATGCAGGAACACCCGTTCGGCAAACGGCGACGCTTTCAGGCGCTCGACAAAGGCTGCCCGCTCACTGGACCGGGCACAGTAATGCAGCTCGAAGTCAGCACCGCTATGGGCCAGGCGCTCGGCCATGCACAGGAGCGGTGTGATGCCGATGCCACCGGCAAACAGCAGGCTGCGCCGGGCGTCGTGGACCAGGGGGAACAGGTTGCGCGGTTCGCTGATGCTCAGGCGAGCGCCTTCGTGCACCTGTTCATGCAAACCACGGGAGCCGCCGCGTGAGGCCGGGTCCTTGAGCACGCCGATCACGTAGCGATGACGCTCCTGCGGGTGATTGCACAGCGAGTACTGGCGCACCAGCCCGTCCGGCAAGTGCACGTCAATATGCGCACCGGCACTGAAGGCCGGCAGCGGGCTGCCATCGACGCTGGCCAGTTCATAAGTGCAAATATCCAGCGCTTCGGTGTTGCGCGATGCCACCACGACCTCAATCATGTCGGCTCTCCGGCGCGTTCCCGGGCAATCAAGCGCTCCAGGACCTTGCGCGACTGCACGCCGCCCGCATCGATATTGAGCTTGAGCAGGTTGCGCGTCGGGTGGGCCAGTAGGTTCTGCTGTTGGCGCTCGAGCATCTCCAGGTCTTCGCTGAAAATCTTGCCCTGGCCTTCGCGGATGCTGGCGGTCAGCGCCTCATCCTTAGGGTTGAAATTGCGCGCCATGCCCCAGAAATACCAGATCGAGGTGTCGGTCTGCGGGGTGATGAAGTCCACCACGATGCTCGCCGCTTTGTGCTCGGCTGCGGCGTGGTAGCCGCCCTTGCCGGCATGGGCCACGCCGACTTCGATCAGCACGTGGCTGGGTGGGGTGAAACGGCAGATCTGCCAGCGGTCCACCGGCACATCGTCGGCCAGGTTGTTGCCGCGCAGAGCCATACGCCAGAAGGGCGGGGCCATGATGTTCTCCATGTGCCGCGCAGTGACCACCTCGTCACCGTTGACCGTAGTAACGGGCGGCGCTTCGTCGATTTCCTTTTGGCCGATGCTGGAGGCGTGCACGTAGGTTTCGTGGGTCAGGTCCATCAAGTTGTCGATCATCAGGCGGTAATCGCACTGGATATCGAACAGCCCGCCGCCATAGGCCCACTCATCACTTACGGCCCATTCCAGGTGGTGGATCAAGGCGGGGTCGGCCAAGGCCTGATCGCCCGGCCACACCCAGATAAAGCCGTAGCGCTCAACGGCGGCAAAGCTTTTGTTGCAGGGAAAGCCGCGCACCCGCTGACCTGGCATGTCGACGGTCTTGCCATCGCAGCCCATGACCAACCCGTGATAGCCGCACACCAGGTTGCCGTTTTCGACATAACCCAGCGACAGCGGCGCGCCGCGGTGGGGGCAGAAATCCTCGATCGCCACCACGGCGCCCTCCAGGCCACGGTAAAACACCATCTTTTCCCCGCAGATCTGCCGGCCCAGGGGCTTTTGCGCGATCTCATCGGGGGTGCAGGCGACATACCAAGTGTTCTTGGGGTACATGATGACTCTCCAGGCGATGGATTATTTTTGTTTAATGGATCCATTAGAGTGGAGGTGATTGAGGTGGTCAAGGCGTAATAATTGCTTTATTGGGCGATTATCGGACGTTTGATTTTTATTGGATCCATTATTGGGTGGCCCAAGGTACTTGCGCCACTGTTGTTGATCCCCGCGCTCGGCGCTGTGTTGCTGCTGTCAGCCTGCGCCAGCCCGATTCCCAAGGCGGGATCGAGCGAAACCTGGATCGGTTTGAAAGAAGAGACGCCGAATGACCCGAACGCGTAGACGGCAAGCGCGTGGATGACGGGCGCTTTTTCTAAGTGGCACCGGGGGATCATCGTTTGGACGTGACGTAGTTCGAAGAACAGCCGGGCGACGACAATCAGCAAAACTGCCAGGGGGGCGGGGCGAGTACAGGCACTTCAAGGCGGGTGAACACTACACGCTGGTGGAATCCAGCCTGGGCAGCAGCGTGCGCGCATCCCTGACCGATGGCCACGGTCAGGACGTTGCGGCGACCCAGGACTTCGCTTGCATGCCTGGCTAGGCGTGGTGCGCCGTCGCCTTGTGGGGTTTGGCTCTTAAGTCGTGTTTGACGTGGGGGTTATGGTGCCGACGGGTAATGCGCAACACTCCCCACAACATGGCGGCGGCCACCGCCAGCCAGCCGGAAATCAACATCACAATCGTTGTTGCAAGGCTCATTCTGGCCTCCTTTGCCCCGCTGGGGGCACACACAGTCTTCTCAATGGACAGTCTAGTTGTCAGGCGGTTGCCTGCTATTGACCAATGGTCGTGTCCTTTCAACTTCTTTGCTCTATCCGGACCCTTTCACCCTGACTTCGGGCTATACCTGCGTGGCAGAGCGTCCTATGATCGGGGCCCTTACCGGCAGTTGATCAAGCGAGTAAAACATTGCGGTTACGGTCGAACTTTCAAACGTCCCTGCTGCTGGCCTGCACCTTGGGCTTGGCGGCCTGCTCCGGGCATCCGTCCAAACTGGCGGGCTTGCCGGAGCGTGTCGAACTCAATGGTGTGCCGACCTTTCGCAGCGAGGCTTATCAGAGCGGTCCTACGGCGTTAGCCAGCATGCTGTCGCAACAAGGCATTGTCATGACACCGGGCTTGCTGGATAAGCCTTTGCATTTGCCGGGCGGCGAAGCGGATCTTGAGCGCACTATGCAGGTGCTGGCGCGTGAGTATGGGCTGCTGGTGTACCCGTTGGATGCCAGGCTGACGGCTGTGCTGGCGCAGGTGGCGGCGGGTTATCCGGTGATGGCGCGGGTGGGCGGGGGGCTCTGGTCTGATGCGCGCTACGTGGTCGTAGTGGGATTCAATCAACAGAAAAGCACGGTGCTGTTACGTTCGGGTATGGACCGACGGCTGTTGATGAGCTTCAGCGATTTTGAGTCGAAGTGGAAAAGCGCCGGGAACTTCGCAATCCTCATTCAGCGCCCCAGCCAATTGCCGGCCAATGTGGACGCGCAGCGCTGGCGTGAGGCGGCGGATGCGACCGCCCAGGCCGGTCAGGAGCGGGCGGCGGCGCAGGCGCTCAAGGTGCTGGCGGAACGAAAGTAAAAAAAAGGCGCTCAAAGCGCCTTTTTCGTGGGTCGGTTATCGATGTGCTTGCGCTGCATTGGGTCGGTTCTTGAGGTTTTTGTCGGCTTTGTAGCGCAACGCGACGTCCGGCACCGCGCCGCCTTTACCGGTTTCGACCCAACTGCGGATGCGGCTGGCATCGGCGAAGTGCGTGAACTTGCCGAAAGCGTCCAGGATCACCAGCGACACCGGGCGATTCCCCATACTGGTCACTAGCACCAGGCAATGACCGGCCTGGTTGGTGAAGCCGGTCTTGGTCAGCTTGATGTCCCAGTTGGCCCGGTTGATCAGGTGGTCAGTGTTGGAGAAACCCAGGGTGTAATTGGGTTTGCGGAACGAAACGGTCTTTTCCTTAGTGGTGCTTAACTGGCTCAGCAGCGGGTAATGGCGTGCGGCAGCCAACAGCTTGCTCAGGTCGCGCGCGGTGGACACGTTGTGGATCGACAGGCCGGTCGGCTCTACATAGTGGGTGCTGGTCATGCCCAGCGCCTTGGCCTTGGCGTTCATGGCCGCGATAAATGCAGGGTAGCCGCCCGGGTAGTGGTGGGCCAGGCTGGCGGCGGCGCGGTTTTCCGACGACATCAGGGCAATCAGTAGCATTTCCTTGCGCGGCATTTCGCTGCCGATTTTCACGCGGGAGAACACCCCTTTCATTTCCGGCGTGTCCTTGATGTTGATGTCGATGTACTCATCCATGTTCTGCTTGGCTTCAAGCACGATCAGGCCGGTCATCAGCTTGCTCACCGACGCGATCGGCACCACCACGTCAGGGTTGCTGGCGTAGATGATCTTGTTGGTCTGCAGGTCCACCAGCATGGCGCTGCCGGAGGCGATCTGTAATTTGGATGGATCACGTGGCGCGAGGGTGGATTCGGCGGCGTGCGCAAAGGTGCCTGTGAACGCAAAAAACAGGCTGACAATAGAAAGACGAATATTCACGCGGATGAACTCGCTAAAAAGGTAAAGAAATACCGTTGGGCAACGGGTTTATGACAAATGGCGTTACATTTTAGGAGTATGGATCAGAAACTGTCGAATGTTCTTCTGCATCCAGACGAAAGTGCTTAAAAAATAAGAAAAAACAGGTTTTATTCAGGGCAATAAAAAGCCCTGCGATAAGGCAGGGCTTTTTCAGTACGGCTGGTTATTAACCGTGAAGGGTCTCTGCGGCATACAGGGTGTTTTCCAGCAGGCAGGCGCGGGTCATCGGGCCGACACCGCCGGGCACCGGGGTGATCCAGCCGGCGCGGGGCAGGGCGGTGTCGTACACCACGTCGCCGACCAGCTTGCCGTCTTCCTGACGGTTGATGCCCACGTCGATGACGATGGCGCCTTCCTTGATCCACTCACCTTTGACCAGCCCCGGCTTACCGGCGGCCACCACCACCAGGTCGGCGCGGCCGACGTGGCCCGCGAGATCCTTGGTGAAGCGGTGGGTCACGGTGACGGTGCAGCCGGCCAGCAGCAGTTCCATGGCCATCGGGCGACCGACGATGTTGGACGCGCCGACCACGACCGCGTCGAGGCCGTACAGGTCGACACCGGTGCTTTCCAGCAGGGTCATGATGCCCTTGGGCGTGCACGGACGCAGCAGCGGGATGCGCTGGGCCAGGCGACCGACGTTATAAGGGTGGAAACCGTCGACGTCTTTGTCCGGACGGATGCGCTCCAGCAATTTGGATGCGTCCAAGTGCTCGGGCAGCGGCAATTGCAGCAGGATGCCATCGATCGCCGGGTCATCATTGAGGCCGTCGATCAGGTCGGTGAGGGCCTGCTGAGTGGTCTCGGAAGGCAAGTCGTAGGCCTTAGAGATAAAGCCGACCTCTTCACAGTCTTTACGCTTGTGCGAGACATAAACCTGAGAGGCAGGATCGCTGCCGACCAGGATCACCGCGAGGCCCGGAGTGCGCAGGCCTTGCCCGCTGCGCTCGGTGACGCGTTTGGCGATCTGCTGGCGCAGGCTGGCGGCGATTGATTTGCCGTCGATAAGTTGTGCAGTCATTACGCGTGATTAACCATCGAGAGGGGGAAGAAAAGTGCGCGCATTCTCGCACGCCAAGACGTGAGGGCAAAGGCGCTTGGTCTGCAAATTGCCCTAACCCCTTAAATAAAATGAATTTTTTTCAAAAAAGATTTGACGGGTTTCCAGGCCCTCTATACTATTCGTCGCACTTGTCGGGCACAGCCTAGCACTGGTTAAGAAGGTCAAGCAGAATGGTTGTTCTGTAAGGCTGGAAGCACTTAGTTTGTAATCCTCAAAGAGTACAGATTAATAAGGCGCCCGTAGCTCAGCTGGATAGAGCATCCGCCTTCTAAGCGGATGGTCGCAGGTTCGAGTCCTGCCGGGTGCGCCATTAGGCAGCTTTGGCACAAGTAGCGCGATATGGTGGGCGTAGCTCAGTTGGTAGAGCACGGGATTGTGACTCCCGTTGTCGAGGGTTCGATCCCCTTCGTCCACCCCATATTTCAAAAGGCGCCAGATTAATCGTCTGGCGCCTTTGCTTTAAGAGCTTCAAGCGCGGATGTGGTGGAATTGGTAGACACACTGGATTTAGGTTCCAGCGCCGCAAGGCGTAAGAGTTCGAGTCTCTTCATCCGCACCAAATAAAGCTTTGCTCTGTCATAAGGAGGGGTGAGGTTCAGCAAGGAAAATGTTCGAGTTCCTTGTTGATGCAATATGGTGGGCGTAGCTCAGTTGGTAGAGCACGGGATTGTGACTCCCGTTGTCGAGGGTTCGATCCCCTTCGTCCACCCCATATTTTAAAAAGCGTCAGATCAATGGTCTGGCGCTTTTTTTTGCCTTCGATAAAAGTCCGGCGTTGTGTTGGTGGAGGTTATTCCGTGCGCGGTGTCCGGCAGTTATAGGCGTCAAGAAAAAAGCAAGCATTCTCAATGCCTTGGCGTTAGAATCGTTGCCGGTTTTGAACGTGTAGAACTGATGCTCGTCTATATAGAGGTCAGTACCGCTATTAGATAGCGACAACGGCGCGGCACCTCAAGCAGGGCTGTGCCGTTTTTGTTTAAGCGTTTTGGTTTTCCAGTGCGGGCGTTCATCGTATTTGTGTTTCTCGATGCTGCGGCCTGCCCGTCGGTCTTGTTCGCAAGGCCGGCTGTCGGGGGCTGCTTCCGACCTCTTCTATATATAGAAGGGTTGATGCAGAGCCCTGGCGTGATGAGCTGTATTTGCTAATGGGTGCAGGTGCATGCGTGCACTTGAGCCTACAAATTGCCTGCTGTTTTTTTACCCGTTTCCAGTAGGGTGACTTCTTGAGTTTGACCCTCTAGAATGCATGCCCTTGATTCTGGGGTCGGAAACGGCCGGCTAACGTCTGTGCAACGAGGAATATCCATGCAAGTTTCTGTTGAAAATACTACTGCTCTCGAGCGCCGCCTGAGCATCACCGTGCCAGCAGAACGCATCGAGACTGCGGTCAACAAGCGTCTGCAGCAGACTGCCCAAAAGGCCAAGATCGCTGGTTTCCGTCCGGGCAAAGTGCCGATGAGCGAAATCAAGCGCCGTTTTGGTGCTGATGCACGTCAAGAAGCGGTCGGCGACGTGATTCAGGCTTCTTTCTACGAAGCCGTTGTTGAGCAAAAGCTGAACCCGGCTGGCTCGCCTTCGATCGAGCCTAAGTCCCTGGAAGCGGGCAAGGACCTGGAATATGTTGCCGTATTCGAAGTGTTCCCGGAGTTCGAAGTGGCTGGTTTTGAAGGCATCGAAATCGAGCGCCTGAGCGCCGATGTCGCTGATTCCGATCTGGACAACATGCTGGAAATCCTGCGCAAGCAGAACACTCGTTTTGAAGTGGCTGACCGTGCCGCTCAGAACGAAGACCAGTTGAACATCGATTTCGTCGGCAAGGTCGACGGCGAAGTGTTCGCTGGCGGCTCCGCCAAGGGCACTCAGTTGGTGCTGGGTTCCAACCGTATGATCCCTGGTTTTGAAGACGGCCTGGTTGGCGCCAAAGCCGGTGAAGAGCGCGTGCTGAGCCTGACCTTCCCTGCGGATTACCAGAACCTGGACCTGGCCGGCAAAGCCGCCGAGTTCACCGTGACCGTCAACAGCGTTTCCGAGCCTAAGTTGCCTGAGCTGAACGAAGAATTCTTCGCTCAATTCGGTATCAAGGAAACCGGCATCGAAGGCTTCCGCACCGAAGTTCGCAAGAACATGGAGCGCGAGCTGCGCCAGGCCATCAAGTCCAAGGTCAAGAATCAGGTGATGGACGGCCTGCTGGCAACCAACCCGATCGAAGTGCCTAAGGCGCTGCTGTCCAACGAAGTGGATCGCCTGCGCGTTCAAGCTGTTCAGCAGTTCGGTGGCAACATCAAGCCTGATCAACTGCCGGCCGAGCTGTTCGAAGAGCAAGCCAAGCGCCGCGTTGTGCTGGGCCTGATCGTGGCTGAAGTGGTCAAGCAGTTCGATCTCAAGCCTGACGAAGACCGTGTTCGCGAAATGATCCAGGAAATGGCTTCGGCCTATCAGGAGCCTGAGCAGGTTGTGGCGTGGTACTACAAGAACGACCAGCAACTGAACGAAGTACGTTCGGTTGTGCTGGAAGAACAAGTTGTGGATACTGTTCTGCAGAAGGCTAAGGTGACCGATAAAGCGGTCTCTTACGAAGAAGCAGTCAAACCGGCGGAAGCAGCACAAGCCGACTGATTGTCCAACTCGTTGGAAATACAACCATAAGCCAGCCTCGCGCTGGCTTATGCGTTTTCAAGACATGACTATTTGGGAGTAACTGCAGAGCATGTTCCGTAATTCCTATATTCAGCAGAACTCTGATATCCAGGCCGCAGGCGGTCTGGTCCCGATGGTTGTCGAGCAGTCCGCTCGTGGCGAACGCGCCTACGACATCTACTCGCGCCTGCTCAAGGAGCGAGTGATCTTTCTGGTGGGCCCGGTAGAGGACTACATGGCCAACCTGATCTGTGCGCAACTGCTGTTCCTTGAAGCGGAAAACCCGGACAAGGACATCCATCTCTACATCAACTCGCCGGGCGGCTCGGTGACAGCGGGCATGTCGATCTACGACACCATGCAGTTCATCAAGCCGAACGTATCGACGACCTGCATTGGCCAGGCGTGCAGCATGGGCGCGTTCCTGCTGACCGCAGGTGCCGAGGGCAAGCGTTACTGCCTGCCGAACTCGCGCGTGATGATTCACCAGCCACTGGGCGGTTTCCAGGGCCAGGCGTCGGATATCGAAATCCATGCCAAGGAAATCCTCTTCATCCGCGAGCGCCTGAACACGCTGATGGCAAAACACAGCGGGCACACCCTGGAAGAAATCGAGCGCGACACCAACCGCGATAACTTCATGAGCGCCGAAGCGGCACGTGAATACGGGTTGATCGACGCAGTGATCGAAAAGCGCCCCGCTTAATATAAGCAGCTCAAAATAAGGCTGGTCGGTTTTTCCGATCATCGGCGGGCTTGAAAAAGCCCGCATAAGCCTTCATCTTGTGTTGCAAGCCTATCGGATTTGGATCGAACGAATGACTGACACCCGCAACGGCGAGGACAACGGCAAGCTGCTCTATTGCTCCTTCTGTGGCAAAAGCCAGCATGAAGTGCGCAAATTGATTGCCGGCCCCTCGGTCTTTATCTGCGACGAATGCGTCGACCTGTGCAATGACATCATCCGAGAGGAGGTGCAGGAAGCCCAGGCCGAGAGCAGCGCGCATAAATTGCCTTCGCCTAAAGAAATCAGCGGCATCCTTGACCAATACGTCATCGGTCAAGAGCGTGCAAAGAAGGTTCTGGCCGTAGCGGTATACAACCACTACAAGCGCTTGAACCAGCGTGACAAGAAAGGCGACGAAGTTGAGCTCGGCAAGAGCAACATCTTGCTGATCGGTCCTACAGGCTCGGGTAAAACCTTGCTTGCAGAAACCCTCGCTCGTCTGCTGAACGTTCCGTTTACCATCGCCGACGCCACCACCCTCACCGAGGCTGGCTATGTGGGTGAGGACGTCGAGAACATCATTCAGAAATTGCTGCAGAAGTGCGACTACGACGTAGAGAAGGCCCAAATGGGTATCGTCTACATCGACGAAATCGACAAGATCTCGCGTAAGTCCGACAACCCGTCGATCACCCGGGACGTTTCCGGTGAAGGCGTGCAGCAGGCCCTGTTGAAACTGATTGAAGGCACGGTCGCTTCCGTACCGCCGCAAGGTGGCCGTAAGCACCCGCAGCAGGAATTCCTTCAGGTTGATACGCGTAACATCCTGTTTATCTGCGGTGGTGCGTTCTCCGGCCTGGAAAAGGTTATTCAGCAGCGTTCCACTCGTGGCGGCATTGGTTTCAGTGCTGAAGTGCGCAGCAAGGAAGAAGGCAAGAAGGTCGGCGAGTCCCTGCGTGAAGTCGAGCCTGACGATTTGGTCAAGTTCGGTCTGATCCCGGAATTCGTTGGTCGTCTGCCGGTTCTGGCGACGTTGGACGAGTTGGATGAGGCGGCTTTGATTCAGATCCTCACTGAGCCGAAGAACGCCCTGACCAAGCAATACGCCAAGTTGTTCGAGATGGAAGGCGTGGATCTCGAGTTCCGTACCGACGCACTTAAATCGGTGGCCAAGCGGGCACTGGAGCGCAAGACCGGTGCACGTGGTCTGCGTTCTATCCTCGAAGGCGTTTTGCTCGACACCATGTACGAAATCCCCTCGCAATCCGAGGTGAGTAAAGTGGTCATCGACGAAAGCGTTATAGAAGGTAAGTCCAAGCCACTGTATATCTACGAAAACAGTGAGCCGGCTGCCAAGGCTGCGCCAGACGCGTAAGCGTTTCGCAGTTTCGGTAAAAACAAGGGGCCTTTAGGGGCCCCTTTGTTTTTTATGCAAATTTTTACTGTGTTTAACTGCTGGCATTAAGCTTGTTTTTTTTGCATGCAACCCCCATCTTGGTTTCAAGCTAATTTTTCAACTGTCATAGAGGCGAAATCATGAAGACAACCATTGAATTGCCTCTCCTGCCGTTGCGTGATGTCGTCGTGTATCCGCACATGGTTATCCCGCTGTTCGTGGGGCGCGAGAAGTCTATCGAAGCCCTCGAGGCCGCGATGACGGGCGACAAGCAGATCCTGCTGTTGGCCCAGAGAAACCCTGCTGATGATGATCCAGGCGAAGACGCCCTGTATCGCGTCGGCACCATTGCCACTGTCCTGCAATTGCTCAAGCTGCCTGATGGCACCGTCAAGGTGCTGGTGGAAGGCGAGCAGCGCGGTTCGGTAGAGCGTTTCATGGAGGTGGATGGCCACCTGCGCGCCGAAGTGGCACTGATCGACGAAGTCGAAGCCCCTGAGCGCGAGTCAGAAGTCTTTGTACGCAGCCTGCTCTCGCAGTTCGAGCAGTATGTGCAGTTGGGCAAGAAAGTCCCGGCTGAAGTCCTGTCGTCCCTCAACAGCATTGATGAGCCAAGCCGTCTGGTCGACACGATGGCTGCGCACATGGCGCTGAAGATCGAGCAGAAGCAGGACATCCTTGAAATCATCGACCTGCCCGCCCGTGTCGAGCACGTGCTGGCGCTGCTTGACGCCGAAATCGACCTGCTGCAGGTTGAGAAGCGCATTCGTGGTCGCGTGAAAAAACAGATGGAGCGCAGTCAGCGCGAGTACTACCTGAATGAGCAGATGAAGGCCATTCAGAAAGAACTTGGCGACAGCGAAGAGGGTCACAACGAAATCGAAGAGCTTAAAAAGCGCATCGATGCCGCAGGCCTGCCTAAAGATGCCCTGACCAAGGCCAATGCCGAGCTGAACAAGCTCAAGCAAATGTCGCCGATGTCGGCCGAAGCCACCGTAGTGCGCTCGTACATCGACTGGCTCGTGCAAGTGCCGTGGAAGGCCCAGACCAAAGTGCGTCTGGACCTGACCCGCGCGGAGGAGATTCTCGACGCAGATCATTACGGCCTCGAAGAAGTCAAAGAGCGCATTCTCGAATACCTCGCCGTGCAAAAGCGCGTGAAGAAAATTCGCGGTCCAGTGTTATGCCTGGTCGGCCCTCCAGGTGTGGGTAAAACCTCCCTCGCCGAGTCGATCGCCAGTGCCACCAATCGCAAATTCGTGCGCATGGCCCTTGGCGGTGTGCGCGACGAAGCGGAAATCCGTGGTCATCGCCGTACGTACATTGGTTCGATGCCGGGAAGATTGATTCAAAAGATGACTAAGGTGGGGGTGCGTAACCCGCTGTTCCTGCTCGATGAAATCGACAAAATGGGCAGTGACATGCGCGGCGATCCCGCATCGGCGCTGCTTGAAGTGCTTGATCCCGAGCAGAACCACAATTTCAACGATCACTACCTTGAAGTCGACTACGACCTCTCCGACGTGATGTTCCTATGCACCTCCAACTCCATGAACATCCCGCCTGCGCTGCTGGACCGCATGGAAGTGATTCGTTTGCCGGGCTACACCGAAGACGAGAAGATCAACATTGCGGTCAAATACCTCGCGCCCAAGCAGATTTCGGCCAATGGCCTGAAAAAGGGCGAGATTGAATTCGACGTCGAGGCGATTCGCGATATCGTGCGTTACTACACCCGCGAGGCCGGTGTACGGGGCCTTGAGCGTCAGGTGGCGAAGATTTGCCGCAAAGCGGTCAAGGAACATGCCCTGGAAAAACGTTTCTCGGTGAAGGTCACTGCCGACGCTCTGGAACACTTCCTTGGTGTGAAAAAATTCCGCTACGGCCTGGCCGAGCAGCAGGATCAGGTAGGGCAGGTGACAGGTCTGGCGTGGACTCAGGTGGGTGGCGAATTGCTGACCATCGAAGCCGCCGTGATTCCTGGCAAGGGCCAGTTGATCAAGACCGGCTCTCTGGGTGACGTGATGGTCGAATCCATTACCGCCGCGCAAACCGTGGTGCGCAGCCGCGCCAAGAGCCTGGGTATCCCCCTGGACTTCCACGAGAAGCATGACACCCATATCCACATGCCTGAAGGGGCAACGCCTAAAGACGGTCCCAGTGCCGGTGTAGGCATGTGCACGGCACTGGTATCAGCATTGACCGGCATCCCGGTGCGCGCCGATGTGGCCATGACCGGCGAAATTACCCTGCGTGGTCAGGTATTGGCTATCGGGGGCCTGAAAGAGAAATTGCTCGCTGCACATCGGGGTGGTATCAAGACCGTGATCATTCCTGAAGAGAATGTTCGCGACTTGAAGGAAATTCCTGAGAACATCAAGCAGGATCTTCAGATTAAACCGGTTAAATGGATTGACGAGGTCCTGCAAATTGCGCTGCAATACGCGCCGGAGCCCTTGCCGGATGTGGCTCCGGAGATTGTCGCTAAGGACGAAAAACGAGAGTCTGATTCCAAGGAAAGAATTAGCACGCATTAATGTGTTAAAGCCTGGGGGCTTCCTTGACAGCTTTTTAGAGCCCTTGTTATAAAGCGGCTCTTAAGTGTCTGCAGGCCATTCAGCACCGGATTTTGCTGTTTACCAAAAAACTTAGAATCATACTCAATAGATATATAAGGGGACTTAGAGTGAACAAGTCGGAACTGATTGATGCTATCGCTGCATCCGCTGATATCCCGAAAGCTGCTGCCGGCCGTGCGCTGGATGCAGTAATCGAATCCGTCACTGGCGCTCTGAAGGCCGGCGACTCCGTGGTACTGGTAGGCTTCGGTACGTTCTCTGTGACTGATCGCCCAGCCCGCACTGGCCGTAACCCACAGACTGGCAAAGCACTGCAAATCGCTGCTGCCAAGAAACCAGGTTTCAAAGCCGGTAAAGCCCTGAAAGAAGCCGTTAACTAAGCTTCGTTCAAGCCTTTGCTTACCCGGGTCGGACGCAGGTCTGGCCTGGCAGCGGAGCGGTAGCTGACCCACGTATCCATTGGGTCGCCACGCCGGGGGTATCAGTAGAAAACCCCCGTCCGCTCCGCCAGTTACGAGAAGGCGCATCCTCGGATGCGCCTTTCTTCTATCCGGACTCTACCCACGCTCCACGGTTGCCAATTTTTGAAGTTCAACCGTTTCTGGGGGACGCATGCTGCAAAATATCAGGGACAATTCACAAGGCTGGATTGCCAAGACCATTATCGGGATCATCGTCGCATTGATGGCGTTCACCGGTATCGAGGCCATTTTTCAGGCTTCAGGTAATAACAAGCAAGACGTGGCCAAGGTCAACGGTGAAGCGATCACTCAAGCCGAACTGAGCCAGGCCGTCGATATGCAACGTCGCCAGCTGATGCAACAGCTGGGCAAGGATTTCGATGCTTCGCTGCTGGACGAAAAACTGCTGCGCGAAGCGGCCCTCAAGGGTCTGATCGATCGCAAACTGCTGCTGCAAGGCGCCGCCGATTCCAAGTTTGGCTTCTCCGAAGCTGCGCTGGACCAGGTGATCCTGCAAACGCCGGAATTCCAGGTCGACGGCAAGTTCAACGCTGACCGCTTTGACCAAGTGATCCGTCAACTGGGCTATAACCGTCTGCAGTTCCGTCAGATGATGACCCAGGAAATGCTGATGGGCCAGGTTCGCGCCGGTATCGCAGGCAGCGGTTTTGTCACTGATGCCCAAGTGCTGGCATTCGCGCGTTTGGAAAAACAGACACGCGATTTCGCCACCGTCAACATCAAGGCTAACCCTGCTGCGGTGAAACTCACCGACGATGAGGTCAAGGCTTACTACGACCAGCACGCCAAAGAGTTCATGACCCCGGACCAGGTGGTCATCGACTATCTGGAGCTGAAGAAGTCGTCGTTCTTCGATCAGGTCAGCGTCAAGGATGATGAGCTGCAGGCGGCTTACGAGAAAGAAACCGCCAACCTTGCTGAACAGCGTCGTGCTGCGCACATCCTGATTGAAGTCAACGACAAGGTCACCGACGCGCAAGCCAAGGCCAAGATCGAAGAGATCCAGGCGCGCCTGGCCAAAGGCGAGAAGTTTGACGCCCTGGCCAAGGAACTCTCCCAGGATCCAGGTTCGGCCAACAACGGCGGCGACCTGGGCTTTGCCGGCCCAGGTGTCTACGATCCAGACTTCGAAACCGCCCTGTACGCCTTGAAAAAGGACCAGGTCTCGGCGCCGGTACGTAGCGCCTTCGGTTGGCACTTGATCAAGCTGTTGGGCGTTGAAGCACCAGAAGTGCCGACGTTTGCCAGCCTGAAAGACAAGTTGACCCGCGAACTCAAGACCCGGCAGGTAGAGCAACGTTTTGTCGAAGCGACCAAGCAATTGGAAGATGCGGCATTCGAAGCCTCCGACCTGGCTCAACCAGCGTCCGACCTGAAGCTGACCGTGCACACGTCCGCGCCGTTCGGCCGTGAAGGTGGCGAAGGCGTTACGGCCAACCGTGCCGTGGTCACCGCCGCATTCAGTCCGGAAGTCTTGGATGAAGGTGCCAACAGCACTGCCATCGAACTGGACCCGGAAACCATCATCGTGCTGCGTGCCAAAGAGCACCGCAAACCTGCGCAACTGCCGCTGGAAAGCGTTGCCGCGGCGATCCGCACCCAGATGGCCAAGGAGCGTGCAAGCGCGGCTGCCAAGACCCACGCTGAAGAGCTGATCGCTGGCTTGCGCAATGGCAAGATCCCGCTGAACCAGCCAGTTGATGGCCAGGCCTGGAAAACCACTGAAGCGGCTACCCGTAGCCAGGAAGCGATTGATCCGGCCGTGCTGCAAGCCCTGTTCCGCATGCCTAAGCCTGCGGCCAAGGACAAGCCGACCTTCACCACCGTGACCCTTGCGGACGGTAGTTTGGTGATCGTGCGCTTGAACGGCGTGAACGAAGCCGCTGCACCATCGGACGAAGAAAAGGCGCAATACCGCCGCTTCCTCGCCTCCCGTCTCGGCCAGGAAGACTTCGCGGCCTACCGTAAGCAGCTGGAAAGCAAAGCTGACATCAAGAAGTACTGATAGCGGCTTGAACCAAAAGCCCCCGGTCTGAAAGGACCGGGGGCTTTTTCATGGGCGCTGCTGCGGGAGGTCGATGACCATCTTCAACATCAGGGCGTTTTCCTGCAGACGCCGTCGCGTAAGCCTGTGACGTTTTACCGACAGGAATGCGCGCGCCAAGGCCACGTTCTGTTGCACAATACCGGCCAGACCGTTTTCCTCAGGATTTTCAATGTCGACATCATTTTACTTGCGCAGTCTCGGGCTGGCGCTGGTGTTGGCGGGCGCCGCGGGCTGCTCGTCACCCAAGACCGCTATTTACGAACATGAAAGTTTCGACGACTCGGGTACGTTTTCCCGGGATTACCCTGTCAGCGATGTGGACGCGTGCGAAGCCGCACGGCGTGCCTTGCTGAGCCAGGGCTACATCATTACCAGCAGCGACCCGAAACTGGTGGTGGGCAACAAGAGCTTCCAGCAGACCGGCGAGACCCATTTGCAGATCAGCTTCAATGTGGTGTGCGCCGATGATGGCAAAGGCAAGAAACACTCGACGATGTTTGCCAACGCGCTTCAGGATCGTTACGCACTGAAGAAGGTCAACAACTCCGCGAGCCTGGGTGTGGGGGTGCTGGGCTCTGTGTCGATGCCGATCGGTTCCACCGATGACTCGATGGTCAAGGTGGCCAGCGAAACCGTCTCGGCGCCAAAATTTTACGAGCGTTACTTTGCGCTGGTGGACGTGTTCCTGCCTCAGGAAGTGAAGGCGGCCGAGCATATTCCCGAGAAGCCCAAGGCTGAGTTGGGTGTGCCGGAGCCCAAGGCCGCACCGCTCGCCGAGAAGGTCGAAGCGCCGAAGGAGGAACCCACCACTTCGCAGCCCGTGGCCCCGCCTGCAGAACCCGCACCGATTGCCCCTGAGCAAGCGCCGGCACCTGAACCCGCACCGGCACCCGCGCCCGCACCGACCAATCCCGACCTGCCGGCACCGACCGAAGCTATTCCGCCGCTGCCGGCGTCAGCGCAGTAAATCAGGCCACGCGGGGTCGGCCTTTGGTCGACGTCGACCCCGTAGCGCTGGATCGTCTCTCCGATGTTCTCGCGACCGATGACGCTGTCATCGGCCAGCGCCCTCACGTCCGCCGACACGTTGCAGCGCCGTTCCACTTCAAAGATTTAGCAAGAGGTTTCCTGAGTACCTTGACGGGCCGGGCGCGCAATAACGCGCGTCAAAAACTGAGGTGATAAATTCCTACACCGCTGCTACGTTTAATCTGAAGGTGCAGGAACGTCACGACACGGACATTTTTTCGTCATGACGGCACTTTAGGCTGGCTGTGCAGGTCATCTATCTGGCAGCCGCTTTAAACATCAGAAAGGAGTCCACGATGGACGATTACCAGGAAGAACTGTTGGAGTACCAGGCCTTTGAGTGGGATCCGTTGGATCCGGTCGACGACGCCACCGAGCTGTAAAACTGACTTCAGGCGGAATGCCGCTGACTGCGGCGAAATTCCCCTGGGGTCTGGTTGTTCCAGCGCCTGAACGCGCGTTGGAATGCTTGGGCTGAGGCAAAACCGAGCAGGTAGGCGATCTCGCCGAACGCCAGCTCCGTATCGCGAATGTAGGTCATGGCCAGGTCGCGGCGGGTATCGTTGAGAATCGCGCGGAACTGGGTGCCTTCTTCGGCGAGTTTGCGGCGCAGTGTCCAGGTTGGCAGCTTCAGGCGTGCCGCCACTTCTTCCAGGTCGGGTTCCCGGCCGCCATTGAGCATCGGCCCGAGCAGGCGTGTAATGCGTTCGCGCAGACTGCGGGTGCGGGTCAATTGCTCCAATTCCCTTTCGCACAGTTGCAGCAACAGTTGCCAGGTGCTGGGGCAATGCTGCGGGTTGCGCAATGCCAGAGTGGGTTGGTTCAGGCGCAATTGGTTGGCGTCGGCGCCAAAGTGCACCACGCCGTCGCCCAGCAGGTTGTACTGCTCGCTGTAGTCCGGGGCGTCGAACTCGATCTCGATGCGTTGCGCGTGAATCGGCTGTTGGGCGAGGCCCGACAGTTGATTCAGCCAGCCGGCGATGATCGAGTCCACCACAAAGCGGTTGTAAGCGTTATAGGGGCTGATGGAATAAAAGCGCAGCCAGGCGCCATCGGCGTCTTCATGGAAGCTCGATTGCCCGCGATAGTTGGAGCCATACAGTGCTTCGAAGCGCGTCAGCGCGCGCGCTGCTTCACGTACGTTGGGCGCCTGCGCGGCGGTGACCCCGGCAAGCCCCGCCTGGCTCAAGCGGCTGAGCTGGCCCATGCGCAGGCCCAGGCCAGGGTCGCCGGTGAGCTGGACCGCAGCATGGCCCAGGCGCATATAACGTGGGATTGATAACCGGGCGCCCGCTTCGGCGAGGCGCGCGGGGTCGAGGCCGTATTGCAGCAGCAGCGGTTGTGGGTCGAGCCCGTGGCTGCTGATGGCATCGGCCAGTGTGTGCACGAAGCCCACCGACAGATCCCCCAGGCGCACCGGCTTCACCGCGTTACAGCCAGATATTCAACAGACGCGCGCCCCGGGCGGCGCCGTCGCTGCTGATGTGCCCGTTGTGGCTCAGAAAGCTTTGCCCGGCGGTGCCCAAATCCCAGAACTGCCCACGCAGGAACACACTCATGCCGGCGCTGGCCTGGCTGACGGGTTGCTGGCTGATCAACGTGAGGCGGCGCCAAGCTTCACCCTCGCTGAGTTCTTCAGGCTTGAGGCTGATTTCCTGCGGCGTAGAGACGCTTTTGAAACCGCGCCACGGCCGCTCCCAGGTCTCACGCCCGAGCACAAAGGCCGGTACGGCGATCAATTGCGCGCCTTGTTCGTTGAGTTTGCGGTAGTTGTCCGGGTACCAACTGTCACTGCCCACCAGCACGCCGAGGCGCCCAGCCGGGGTGTCGACCACGCTGACGATGTTTTCGTCACCGGGTTCGATAAACCCGCGCTCATCGTAGATCGGATAGAGCTGACGCTGTGGATCGCCAAGGGGCAAGCCGTCTGCGGCGAACACCACGCTGGCGTTATACAACGCGCCGTGGCCAACCTGCAGTTGCCCCCGGCTCACACTCGGATTGGGCAGGGCGATGGAGCCGGCAACCACGGTGACACCAAATTCCTTGGCCAGACCGCCGAACAACACCTGATAGTCGCGCGCCATGCCGGGGGCCTTCATGCGCAGGTAGGCGTCGTCGGTACGGCTTTCGCCGGTGGCGCTGATCCAGGCGCGCAGGAACTGCAGCGGGTTGCTCAACGACAGCCAGTGCATCGCGTCTTTGACGTGCAGCGCCTGGTACACCTCGTTTTTCTCGCCGGTGAGCATCAGCCAGGTGCCGATATGTTCCGGTAGCACCACGATGGTTTTGTCGTTGATCAGGCCCTGGTCCCTGGCGTTTTGCAGGTACGCCGCCAGTTTGAGGTGCAAGCGTTCCAGGCTCTGGTAATCGGCGGGAAACAGCTCCGGCTGAATACCCAGCAAATTGCCACGATCGGCAGGCTCGCCTTCGTTGACCGCCAGGGTGATGCGCAGGTCCGACAGGTAATGCGCCACAGGGCGCTCCTGGGTCCAGACCAGATACGCGGCGACGGCGGCAACCAGGGCCATGGAGACGGTGAACGCTAGAAGTTTACGCATGGGGCAACAGACAACAGACCGTGTGCAGGGTTCGCCGACTAGGGTAGGGCCCATGGGCCAGCTTGCCAAGGGGCGCTGTGCATTTGGATCAATAAGTTGTGAGTTTCGGTCATTGAGCGGTAGGGCGACGCCTCTTAGTCTGTGGGACATAAACCGATGGCAGGCCATTCGAGCTTTCCACGTCCCGTGATGATCCGTTGTGGAGCCGTACCATGACCGCTGCTGCTTACCCGCACCTGCTGACCCCGTTGGACCTGGGCTTCACCACCCTGCGCAACCGCACCCTGATGGGCTCGATGCACACAGGCCTTGAGGAAAAGCCCGGTGGTTTCGAGCGCATGGCCGCCTATTTTGCCGAGCGCGCCCGCGGCGGCGTTGGCTTGATGGTGACCGGCGGGATTGGCCCGAATGACGAAGGCGGGGTGTACGCCGGCGCCGCCAAGCTGACCACCGATGCCGAAGCGCAAAAACACAAAGTCGTCACTCAGGCAGTGCACGAGGCAGGCGGCAAAATCTGCATGCAGATCCTCCATGCCGGCCGTTATGCCTACAGCCCAAAGCAGGTGGCGCCGAGCGCGATTCAGGCGCCGATCAACCCGTTCAAACCCAAGGAGCTGGACGAAGAGGGCATCGAAAAGCAGATACAGGATTTTGTCACCTGCTCGTTGCTGGCCCAGTTGGCCGAATACGACGGCGTAGAGATCATGGGTTCCGAAGGCTACTTCATTAACCAGTTCCTTGCCGCCCACACCAACCACCGTAACGACCGCTGGGGAGGCAGCTACGAGAACCGCATGCGCCTCGCCGTTGAGATCGTGCGTCGGGTGCGTGAAGCCGTCGGCCCGAATTTCATCATCATTTTCCGCCTGTCGATGCTCGACCTGGTGGAAGGCGGCAGCACCTGGGAAGAAATCGTGCAGTTGGCCAAGGCCATCGAGCAGGCGGGCGCGACCCTTATCAACACCGGTATCGGCTGGCACGAAGCGCGTATTCCCACCATCGCCACCAAAGTGCCGCGCGGGGCGTTCAGCAAAGTCACCGCCAAATTGCGCGGTGCGGTCAAGATCCCGCTGATCACCACCAACCGCATCAACACCCCGGAAATTGCCGAGCAGATCCTGGCCGAAGGCGACGCGGACATGGTCTCCATGGCGCGGCCGTTTCTCGCCGACCCTGAGTTCGTCAACAAGGCCGCCGCCGGCCGCGCCGATGAAATCAACACCTGCATCGGCTGCAACCAGGCCTGCCTGGACCACACCTTCGGCGGCAAGCTGACCACCTGTCTGGTCAACCCGCGTGCGTGCTACGAGACCGAACTCAATTACCTGCCCGTGCAGCAGATCAAGAAAATCGCCGTGGTCGGCGCTGGCCCTGCCGGGTTGGCCGCTGCCACCGTCGCCGCCGAGCGCGGGCACCAGGTGACGCTGTTCGATTCGGCCAGCGAAATCGGCGGCCAGTTCAACATCGCCAAGCGGGTGCCGGGCAAAGAAGAGTTCTTCGAAACCCTGCGTTATTTCAACCGCAAGTTGCAGACCACCCACGTCGAGCTGTGCCTGAACACCCGTGTGGATGTCGCGCAACTGGCCGCCGGAGGGTACGACGAGATCATCCTGGCCACCGGCATTGCGCCGCGTACCCCGGCGATTCCGGGCATTGAGCATGCCAAGGTGCTGAGCTACCTGGATGTAATCCTCGAACGCAAACCCGTGGGCAAGCGTGTTGCGGTGATCGGCGCCGGCGGTATTGGCTTTGACGTGTCGGAATTCCTCGTGCATCAGGGCGTCTCCACCAGCCTGGACCGCGAAGCGTTCTGGAAGGAGTGGGGCATCGACACCCAGTTGCAGGCCCGTGGCGGCGTGGCCGGGATCAAGCCCGAGCGCCATGCGCCGGCGCGGGACGTGTTCCTGCTGCAGCGCAAGGCTTCCAAGGTCGGCGACGGCCTGGGCAAGACCACCGGCTGGATCCACCGTACCGGCTTAAAGAACAAGCAGGTGCAGATGCTTAACAGTGTCGAATACCTGAAGATTGACGACGACGGCCTGCATATCCGCATCGGTGCCGACGGCGAGCCGCAGCTGTTGGCGGTGGACAATATCGTCATCTGCGCTGGCCAGGATCCGCTGCGTGAATTGCACGACGGGCTGGTCGCGGCGGGCCAGAACGTGCACCTGATCGGCGGCGCCGATGTGGCGGCCGAGCTGGACGCCAAACGTGCCATCAACCAAGGGTCGCGACTGGCGGCCGAACTGTAAAACCCGAAAAGGGGCGGTGTTAGACTACCGCCCCTTTTTTCATGCAGATGTGCCCCGATGGGTCCTTTCGACTGGCTGCCCCACGCGCCCCTTGAACCGCTGCCGCTGGACTGGCTCAAAGGCGTCGAATTGGCGGTGTTGCGCCTGGACCGCATCGACCCGCTGATCAGCGGTAACAAGTGGTTCAAGCTCACCGAACACCTGGCCCTGGCGCAACAGGCGGGTGCCGCGGGGATCATCAGCCTCGGCGGCGCCCACTCCAACCACCTGCACGCCCTGGCGGCGGCGGGCAAGCGCTTTGGCTTCCAAACCGTTGGCCTGCTGCGTGGCCATCAGCAAGACACGCCCACCGTAGAAGATCTGAACGCGTTCGGCATGCATCTGCATTGGCTGGGGTATGGCGGTTATCGTGCGCGGCATGCGCCAGAGTTTTGGGCGCCCTGGCGTGAGCTTTATCCGCAGTTGAACCCGGTGCCCGAAGGCGGTGGTGGAATGGCAGGCGCCAGGGGTTGCGCGGTGCTGGTGGAACAGGTGCGCGGGCAATTGAGTAACCTGGGTTGGGCCGACTACGACGGCTGGTGGCTGGCGGCGGGTACTGGCACCACGCTGGCCGGGCTGGCGTTGGCCGAGGCGGGCGCTCGTGTGGTGTATGGCGCACTGGCGGTGCCGGACGATCACGGTGTGGCGCAAAACGTCAGTGCCCTGGTGCACGGAGGCTACGTTCTGCTGGATGCCAGCCGGGGCGGCTTTGCCAAGGTCGATCCGGTGTTGCGCGACTTTATCGACACCACCGAGCAGGCCTGTGGCCTGCCGCTGGAGCCGCTGTACACCGGCAAAGCGTTGCTGGCGTTGAAGCAACAGATCGAGGCCGGGCGCATCGCCCCCGGCACGCGTCTGGTTTTTGTGCACACCGGCGGCCTGCAAGGCCGCCGAGGGTTTACAGCCTAGCGCGCTTGCCCGGCATCATGCGCAGCATGGTGGTATCGCGCATCACGTAGTGGTGAAAAATACCGGCCAGCGCATGCAGGCCGATCAACCAATAGCCGATCTGGCCGAACAGTACATGCCAGCCCTCGATCTGCTTGGCCAAGGCTTTGTTTTCGCCAATCAGCGGCGGCAATTCGATGCCGTAGAACAATACCGAATGCCCCTCGGCGCTGACGATCAGCCAGCCGGCAATCGGCATGCCGATCATCAAGGCGTACAGGGCGGCGTGCGTCAGCGTGGCCAGCAGGCTTTGCCACTGCGGCGGCGCCGGGACGATCTTCGGTGCAACCCCCAGACTGCGTGCAAACAGGCGCAGCCATACCAGCACAAACACAGTGAGGCCGAGCATAAAGTGCATCTCGACGATCAGCGTGCGTGCGCCGCTGCCTTTGGGGAACTGGCCGCGTAACTCAATGCAGGCGTAAACCACCGCCAGTAACACCACCATCAACCAGTGCAGGGCAATCGACAGGGTGCTGTAGCGCGTATCGGAATTTTTCCACGGCATCGCTCGGTTCCTCATTCATCAGGGCAAACCTCCGTTCTTTGGTGACGAAGTCCTTTTACTCTATGCCTGTTTTGAACGGTTTGTCCGCTGCGAATACCGTTGTGTTGACCTCTATCAGTGGCTTTGCGGCATTTCACCGCGGGCCAGGCGCTCGTTGATGTCGTTGATCACCGCCGGCAAGTCGGTGATGGTGTCGATCAAATAATGCGGGCGCGAGCCTTCGAACAGCGCCTCGATGCGCTGGCGTTCACGGGCCAGCGTGGCGCTGTCCAGGGCGCGAAATTGTGCGTACGTCAGGCCCAGGGCATTGCCGGAGCAGGTCAAGGCCACGGTCCACATACCGGCGCGCCGGCCTTCGAGGATGCCCGGTACGGTGTCATCGACCTTCACGCACGCGGCCACGTCGTCAATGCCCAGCGCGATCACGTTGGCCAGGGCCTGGGCCGGCCACGGGCGGCCGTTGGGCACTTCGTCGGTGGCCACCACATGGTCGGCGACATAGCCGTTGGTGGCGGCCAGCGCCACCACCTTGTCCATCACCTGCTTGGGGTAGCCGGAGCAGGAGCCGATCTTGATGCCTTGCGCACGCACGCTGGCGATGGTGTCCAGTGCGCCGGGAATCAGCGCCGAATGCTCGGCGATCTTCTCGATCTGCAACGGCATGAAACGCTGGTAAATGGCGGTCACGTCGTCATCGGTGGGCGTGCGGCCAAACGTCTTGCGGTAGCGTGCGGCGACTTGTGGCTGGTTGCACAGGGTACGGATGTGATCCCACTTGCCCATGCCCATGGGGCCACGCGCTTCTTCGATGGAGACCTGCACGTCGAACTCAGCGAAGGCCTCGACAAAAATCTGCGTGGGCGCAAACGAGCCGAAGTCGACCACGGTGCCGGCCCAATCGAGGATCACGGCCTGGAGCGTATTGGGGGTTTGATAGTTCATGTTCAGATCCTGTGGGTAAGGGGGGCGGTCAAACGTTCAGCACGTCCATCTCTTGCAGCACTTGGCCGATGGCCGTCACTGCGGCCTGCATCCCGTTGGCGTCGACATGGCCGATGCAGCCGACGCGGAAGGTGTCCACCTCGGTCAATTTGCCTGGATACAAAATGAATCCCTTGGCCTTGACCCGTTCGTAGAAGTCCTTGAACTGGTAGCGCGGGTCCTGTGGTGCGTGGAAGGTGACGATGATCGGAGCCTGGATCGCCGCCGGCAGGAAACTGCGCAGGCCCAGTTCGGCCATGCCGTGCAGCAGTGCCTGGCAGTTGTCGGCATAGCGTTGATGGCGTGCGGGCAGGCCGCCTTCCTCGGCGTATTGCAGCAGCGCTTCGTGCAGGGCCGCGACTACATGGGTGGGCGGAGTGAAACGCCATTGGCCGGTCCGGGCCATATAGCTGTGCTGGTCGAACAGGTCCATCGCCAGGGAATGACAGTTGCCTTGGGCGGCGGCCAGCGCCTGTTTGTCGGCGAAGACGAAACCCATGCCCGGTACGCCTTCCAGGCACTTGCCCGAGGCGGCGATCAGCGCGTCGAACGGCACTTGGCGGGCATCGATCGGCAGCGCGCCGAAGGAGCTCATCGCGTCGATGATCAGGCGCTTTCCGTGGTTTTTCACCACATGGGCGATGTGCGGCAAGGGGTTAAGGATCCCGGTACTGGTTTCGCAATGGATCAACGCGACATGGCTGATCGCCGGGTCGGCGTGCAGCAGGCGATCGACGTCGGCGGCAGTGGTGGGCTGGTCTTCGGCGGTTTCAAAGGTGCTGAACGCGCGACCCAGCACGTGGCAGATCTTCGCCAGGCGCTTACCGTAGGCGCCGTTGATCAGCACCAGCACCTTGCCATCGCGGGGGACCAGGGTGCCGATGGCCGCTTCGACGGCGAACGTGCCGCTGCCCTGCAAAGGCACGCAGTGGTGGCTGTCGGCGCCGTGCAGGATCGCCAGCAACTGTTCGCAGACGTTGGCGGTGAGCCGGTTGAAACGGTCATCCCACGACCCCCAGTCCGCCATCATTGCCTGACGGGTGCGGTTGGACGTGGTCAGGGGGCCTGGGGTCAGCAGGGTCGGCGCGGCAGGGGTCATTTCAGTTCCTTGCAAGGTATCGGGGGTGAAGCTACGGCGCTTAAATTGCAGTTTGGCTTGTTATCAATCAAATTGTTTGTTGTTATGCGAGCTATCAGTGAGGCCGATAGCTATGAACCTGTTCCAATTACGCGCATTCGATGCGGTGGCCCGTGAGGGCAGCTTTACTCGCGCCGCCGCGCGTCTGTTTATCAGCCAGCCGGCGGTGACCGGGCATATCAAGGCCCTGGAGGAGCACTACCAGATCCCGTTGTTGCGGCGTACCGCACGGCGTGTGGAGTTGACCGAGGAAGGCGCTCGGCTGGCGGCGATCACCCGCGCGATTTTTGGCCTGGTGGACGAGGCGCAGACCCTGCTCGAAGCCAACCGGCAACTGCTCACCGGGCGTCTGGAAGTGGCGGCGGACGGCCCGCACCTGGTCATGCCGATGATTGCCAGCCTGCGCGCGCGCTACCCAGGCATTACCGTCAACCTGCGACTGGGTAATGCCCAGGAAACCCTGGCGGCCTTGTTGTCCGAGCATGCGGATGTGGCGGTACTCACGGAGGTGGAACCGCGCAATGGCCTGCATTTGCAGGCGTTGGGTGAGTCGCGGCTCTGTGCCCTGGTACCCGCTGACCATGCGTGGGCGCAGTGGGGCGAGGGCATCAGCCTGGATCAGCTCAACGACGTGATCATGGTGCTGCGCGAGCCCGGTTCGATCACCCGGCGCACCTTTGATAACGCTTGTCTGGTGGCCGGTGTGCAGCCCAGGGTGCTCTTGGAGTTGGACAGCCGCGAGGCGGTGACCGAAGCGGTTGCCGCGCAATTGGGGGTCGGCGTGGTGTCGTCGATGGAGCTCAGCCAGGACCCGCGTGTGCAAGCGCTGCCGATCCAGGGCGATGGGTTGCTGAACCGGCATCTGCTCGGCTGCCTGGAGCGGCGGCGTTCACTGCGCTTGATTCAGGCGTTCTTCGAGTTGGCCTGATGGCGTCACCGGCGACCCCTTGCGGGCGTGGCGCGGCTGGCCGGTTTTTTGGTGGATTAGAGTGTTTTTGCGCTATAAACTCTGCCCCCAAAGCGCCGGCCAGTAGACGTCTCGGCGCTATGGATATTAGAGAGTGAGTCATGGGCGCACAGTGGAAAGTCAAACATAAAGAAGCGGCATCCAATGCCAAGGGCAAGATCTTCGGCAAGCTGGTGAAAGAAATCACCATCGCCGCCCGCAACGGCGCCGACACCGCGACCAACGCCCACTTGCGTCTGGTGGTGGAACAGGCCAAAAAGGCCTCGATGCCCAAGGAAACCCTGGAACGCGCGATCAAGAAGGGCGCCGGTCTGCTCGGTGAGACCGTGCAGTACCACCGCGTGACCTACGAAGGCTTTGCCCCGCACCAGGTGCCGCTGATCGTTGAGTGCGTGACCGACAACATCAACCGGACCGTGGCGGAAATTCGCGTGGCGTTCCGCAAGGGCCAACTGGGTGCCTCCGGTTCCGTCGCCTGGGACTTCAACCACGTCGGCCTGATCGAAGCCTCGCCGGACACCCCGGACGCGGACCCGGAAATGGCTGCCATCGAAGCCGGCGCCCAGGATTTCGAAGAAGGTGAAGAAGAAGGCACCAGCCTGTTCATCACCGAAACCACCGACCTGGACGCGGTACAGAAAGCACTGCCGGAGCAAGGCTTCACCGTGCTGTCGGCCAAGCTGGGCTACATCGCGAAAAACCCGGTCAGCGGTTTGACCGATGAGCAGATGGCTGAAGTCGAAGCCTTCCTGGAAGGCCTGGACAACCATGACGACGTTCAGGATATGTTCGTCGGCCTGGCCGGCTGATGGATCACTGACTAGGCCCGATGGGGGGAACGGGCACGCTCCCCCCATCGTGTCAGTCCTGTTGCACAGCGTTCAGGAGGTTTTCGATTTCGTCGAACCCTGGTCGCGCCAGCACATCGGGTTGACAGCAGCGTGTCTGCAGCGCGACCAGTGCGTCGCTCACCGGCGCCTCAACACGTTCCAGCAACTCCCCCAACAACACCCCGAACGCCCGCACTTCAATACGCTGCAATGCCCGGGTTTCAGTGGTGTCCGCCAAGGCGTGGAACGACGCCGCGCCGAAGTCCCCCAACAGGCAATCGCCCACTTCATTCCACAGAATATTGTGGCCGTACAGGTCGCCATGGGTGATGCCGCGCCGGTGTAAGTGCGCGGCCACCGAGGCGATCCCCCTGGCCATGCGCAAGGCCACTTGTGCGCTGAAACGCGCAGTGGGCTCGTAGATGTCGCGGCTGCACGAGGCCAGACTGGGCAGGGCCGCGAGGTTGCGGTAGCTGGGGTCGATCAGGTCCATCACCAAGGCCGCCTGGCCATCGGGGTGGCCAACGACGCGGCCCTGGACGTTGATCAGGTTGGGGTGCAAGCCTGCTGCGATGCAGGCATGCATCTCGTGCAGCGGCGAGCCGTCGCTGGTGATGGTGCCTTTGTAGAGCTTGACGGCGACGGGCAATGCTTGTGGTGTCCAAAGCGCCTTGTGAATGACTCCCGAGGCACCTTCGCCCAGCACTTCGGCCAGTTCCAGTTCCGCCCAGGAAATATTCGGCGTTGTGTCGTTCGCCGCCACCTCGACCGCCATTTCCACCGGGTTACCGGCATAGGCCAGCCACGTCAGGTTCGGCAGCGCCAGCAGCCACGCCGGCAGGTGGGTGAAACGGTTGGCGGCGATGCGCAGCAATTCAAGGTTGTGACACTGGGCCAGGCTCTGCGGCAGCACCGTCAGTTGGTTGCCGGCCAGCATCAGTTTTTGCAGGCGTGGACGCTGGCCCAATTCGCTGGGCAATTGGCTGATGCAGTTGTCGGTGAGGATCAACCAACGCAGCAACGGCGGCAGGGCGGCGGCGGGCACGTGACTGATGCGGTTGGCCTTGAAGCCGATCATGCTCAACTGCGCGCACTGCCCCAGGCACGCCGGCAGTTCGGTAAAGGCGTTGTCGGAGCAGAACAGTACGCGCAAGTGCGGCAGGCGGTGCAGGTCGTCGGGCAGGCTGTTCAGGGCATTGCCGCTGAGGTTGAGGATTTCCAGGGAGTCGGCCAGTTCGAAGATTTCCCGGGGAAACTCGGTGAGCCCGCAGGACAGGTCCAGGCGCGTGATGCCGGCCAATTGGCCGGCCTTGAGTTGGGCAAGGGTATGCATGAACGGCGCGATCACTCGGCTAGGGGCGTAAAAAGGCGCTCATGATACCGGGTCGGGCGTCGGTTGCGGGGTGGTGTGTTGCAATTGGTTCAGCCGGCTGACGGTGCGCGCGAGGTCGATGGCCTCGCCGCTCATCGCCAGTGCCAGCGGTTGTTCACCGATCAGCGTCAGGCGCTTGTCCTTGTCGTAGAGCACGTCCACCAGGTTGATAAAACGTTGCTGTACCGCAATTGGGCACTCTGCCAGGTGCGGCAGGCCGTCGATGATCCAATGGTCGAACTCCTCGCACAGCAGCAGGTAGTCCATGACGGCGGTGAGTTGCTCGCACAGGTCGCTGAACGTGAAGGCCACAGTGCGCGCCTGATGGTAGCGGCAGATCAACTGCCGATTGCCCACGGCCAGGGTGAGCGCTGCGACGTCCATGGCGGGCAGCCCTAGTGCCGCACGCTGGTCCGCGCTGCCCGGCCACAGGTAGTGTCCGCTGGTAAAGCGTTGCGCGGCATGGGCCTGGGGCAGGCTGCGAAAGTCCTGGGGCGAGCTGACTTCCAGCACGTCCATGCGCGCCGCGATCAAGTCGATCACCGGCTTGAAGCGTTCGTGGTACAGCGGGTTGGGCAGCAGGCCTTCCGGCGGGTAGTTGGAGGTGACCAGCACCAGCACGCCGCGCTGGAACAGTGCCTTGAACAGCCGCATGATCAGCATGGCATCGCCGATATCGTGCACGTGGAACTCATCGAAACACAGCACCCGGCAGCCCGCGAGCAGCTCATCGAGGGTCACGGCCAGCGCATCGTCCGCGGCCTGGTGCTTGAACATCCCCCGGTGCAACCGCGCGAAAAAACCGTGGAAGTGCACCCGTTGTTTCTCGGCCATGGGCAACGCCTGGAAGAAACCGTCGAGCAGCCAGCTTTTGCCGCGCCCCACCGGACCATGCAAATACAGGCTGCGGATGGGTTGACCGGTGAGCAGGTGTCGGGCCTCGCGCGCCATGGCGGCGATTGCCGCGGCTTGGCCCGCACTGAGGGTGTAACCCTGTTGCCGGGCCTTGCGCTGAAAGAACATCTGGATCGGCGAGTCGTCGTGTGGAGCGGTTTGTTTGCCGAGCAAGCGACGGATCAGGGGAAACACGGCCAATGGAAGTCACTCTGTGGTGCGGTGGTCGCTTACTTTAGGTCGCCTGTCATGATTTGACCAATAGAGAAGGGCGCCGCCGGCGATCTCGAACAGTCATGGGGCGCCGGCCCTTGCCGTGGTGCTCGCTGCAGTTTCTAAAACGTGAGCATCGATGCAGACGCCTGGTTCACAGGACCGACCACCGCATAGTTGTAGCCGTCTGCGGACCAATAGCGCGCCTGCAAGCCATCGGCCGTGCGCTCGCCACGGGGCAGAAAACCGTTGTCCGGACCCGGTGGGCGGATGTAGAAGCTGATGCGCCGCCCTTGCGGATCTTCATAGAGCACCATGGCGGCGGCGCCTTGATCGGTGGTGAGCAGACGCCCGCTGACCGGCTTGAAGCCTGCTTGGCTCAAGTCCGGCAGGCGGCGGGCCTGCTTGAAGTAGCGGTCGAGCCAGGCCTGCATGGTGCCGCTGTCCTGGGCGTTGTAATCGGCGGGCATGATGCCGTCCTGGGCGAACAGGCGGAACGCTTGCATTGCATCGGCCATCGGCAGCATCGGTGGTTGCGTGGCTTGGCGTGCATGCCAGCCGCCGACGCCGCCCAGGCTCACGGCAATCAGCAGCACCGCCGCGCTGGCGACGTGACGACGCGATTGGTGCTTGAGGCGCTGGCGAACCCGCGTCGGGTCCAGGTTTGGGTTGGCCGGCTGGTGCAGGGCGCCGCTCAATGAGGCGCGCAGCAACTGGGCATCTTGCTGCCAGGCGCTCACCTGAGCCGCCGCATCGGGGTGGGCGGCCAGCCATGTTTCGAGGATGCGCCGATCGCTCTCCAGGAGTTGGTGATCGACATAAGCATGCAGGTCGCGTTCGCTGGGGGGCAGGCTGATCATTTGAGTATCCGCAGAGAAGGGCTGGTAATTTCGCCATCGCTGAGTAGGCGCAAGGCTTGGCGCGCGCGGGACAGGCGTGACATCACGGTGCCAAGCGGTACATCGAGTATTTCCGCGACTTCCTTGTAGCTCAAGCCTTCCACTGACACCCACAGCAGCAACGCGCGCTGTTCGGTGCTGAGTTGATCGAAAGCTTGCAGGGTCGACTGGGCGATCACCGTGCGCTCCACTGAGGGTTGCGCGTCCTCGCGGCCGGTGAAGAACTCCAGCATGCGCGCATAGCGCCGGGTGCGCCGATGAGCATCAAGGAACTGCCGGTAAAGAATCGAGAACAGCCACGCCCGCAGATCACCTTCCGGCCGTTTGTCGGCCCAGCGGGTGATCGCCCGTTCCAGAGTGGCCTGCACCAAGTCATCGGCGCTGCTGGCGTTACGGGTCAGGGACACGGCAAAACGCCGCAGCCTGGGGATGAGTTCACGTAACGGCTCGTCGAGTTCATGCATGGGGTATCTGGCTGGTCACTACGCTGGGACTAGAGAGACGCCCGGCGCGGGAGGTTATTCCAGACCCTGGAAAATAAATCCGCGGCCAGGGAATAGGGGCGTTCGGCGTTCGTCTCAATGCTCCGACCTTCTGTTTGACCCCCTAAGGCCTGTGGCCCTGGAGTTTGTTTATGGTAGATCACTCATCACCGCCCCGTCCCCCGCTCAGTACAACGAGCCTGATTGTGCGCCTTGCAGTTATTGGTGCCGTGGTCGCGGGTTTGGCGGGGGCATTTGCCTACGTCAACGGTACCCTCGACCCACAACGCCTGCGTCCTAAAACTTTGGTCAATGCGCTGGAGACCAACAACGGCGTGCATCCGGGTTTTCGGCGTAACCATGCCAAAGGTGTCTGCGTGGCGGGCTACTTCGAAAGCAGCCCCGAGGTCCGTGGGTATTCCAGCGCCCAGGTGTTCAGCGAGGCCAGAACCCCGTTGATCGGCCGGTTTGCCTTGCCCAGCGGTAACCCGTATGCGCCCGACAGCAGCGTGCCGATCCGCAGTTTTGCCGTGCAGTTCAGCCAGGCAAACGGCCAGCAATGGCGTACGGGGATGAACAGCATGCCGGTGTTCCCGGTGGGCACGCCCGAGGCGTTCTATCAGTTGCTCAAGGCTGGCGCACCGGACCCGGCCACCGGCAAGCCGAACCCTGCGAGCATGCCGGCGTTTTTTGCCGCGCATCCGGAAACGGCGCCGTTCCTGGCGTGGGTCAAGACCGCCAAGCCGTCGGCCAGCTATGCCACCGAAACCTATAACGGCATCAACGCGTTCTATCTGGTCAGTGCCGAAGGCAAACGCCAGGCCGTGCGCTGGGCTGTGGCGCCCCAGAGCCAGGATGCGGCGGGCGACACCGCACCGTCCGGCGCCGACTTTCTGGAAAAGGACTTGGTGCAGCGCCTGGCGGCGGGGCCCCTGCGTTGGCAGTTGAACATGACCCTGGCCAACCCCGGCGACCCGCTCGACGATGCGAGCAAGACCTGGACGGGGGAGCACAAGGTGCTGAACGCCGGCACCCTCGTGCTGCAGAGCAGCCAGCCCCAGGCCGACGGTGATTGCCGAGACATCAATTTCGACCCGCTGATTCTGCCCAGCGGCATCGAAGCCTCCAATGACCCGCTGCTGGCTGCCCGTTCGGCGGCGTATGCCAGTTCCTATTTGCGTCGCGCCGGTGAAGTCGGCCCGTTGCACCGTGCCCCTCAGGAGTCGAAGCCATGAAGGCTCAACCACGGTTTTTCGCCCCCTTGGCGCGCCTGCTGCATTGGCTGATGGCACTGATGATCATTGCCATGCTGTTTATCGGCGCAGGTCTGGCCGCGTCAGTGTCTGAACGGCATGAATGGCTGATCCACCTGCACAAGCCGCTGGGGATCGCGATTCTGGCGTTGGTGATCGTGCGTCTGGTGGTACGTTTTTCTACGCGCCAGCCGCCGTTGCCCGCCGACTTGCCACGCTGGCAAGTGCTGGCGGCGAAGGCGTCTCATGTGCTGCTTTACGGGTTGATGTTGGTGTTGCCGTTACTGGGCTGGGCGATGATTTCGGCCGCGGGTGACCCGGTGATGCTCAGCTCCTCGGTGCAGTTGCCGGCCCTGGTGGCTGCTGACGCGCCGTTGTTTGCGCTCTTGCGCAAGGCCCATGGGTTTTTGGCGTACCTGCTGTTTTTCACGGTGCTGGTGCACCTGGCGGCGGCCTTGTTCCATGGCTTGATTCGGCGTGATGGTGTGTTGCAGAGCATGACCGGCACCAAGGACTGATGCCGGATGAGGGCAGGGCGGTCAGCGCAGGACCTTGACGATATCGGCCACGGTACTCAGCACGTCCTTGCCCAACTGCCTGGAGCGTTCACCAGACCAGCCGGTTTTAAGGTTGGGAGCGTCGTCGTTGTCCTTGAACGGCATTTCCAGGGTCAGGGACAGGCAGTCGTACTTCTGGCCGACGGCGTTGCAGGCCAGGGTCATATTGGCTTCACCCGGCAAGTCGCGGGTGTAGCCGTGAGTGGTCTGGAAGTCGCGGGTCAAGGCGCTCAAGTGGCGGCGGAAGTGTGTTTCCAGCGCGGCGATGCGCGGCGTGTAGCCAGGGTTGCCCTCGCAGGCGGCGGCGAACACGTAGGGGATTTCTTCGTCGCCATGGATATCGAGGAACAGGTCGACACCGTACTGTTCCATCTGCTGCTGCACGAACAGCACTTCCGGACTTACGGCCTGGCTGGCGCTCTGCCAGGCGCGGTTGAGGTCCTGGCCCGCCGCGTTGGTGCGCAAGTGGCCATGGAAGGCACCGTCGGGGTTCATGTTCGGCACCAGGTACAGATCGGCTACCGCCAGGAGCTTTTTCATCTCGGCATCGCCGTCCTGTTGCAGGCGTTCGATGATGCCTTCCATAAACCACTCGGCCATGTGCTCGCCGGGGTGTTGCTGGGCAATGATCCAGATGTTGCGGCGGCCTTCGCCGCCCTTGCCACGGCGCAGCAGTTGGATATCACGCCCTTCGACACTTTTGCCGGTGGCCAGCAATTGGGTGCCGGCGTATTTGAGCGCCTGTTCGATCAGCCAGTCGTGACGCGCACGGCTGTAAGGTTCGAAGTAGGCTAACCAGGCATGTTTTTCGCGGGTTTCGAGGCTGATGTGCAGGATGTCACCGTCAAACAGCGTCGGCACTCGGAACCAGTTGATATGGTCATACGACGCTACTGCTTTGTAGCCGCTCCAGGCGTTGCTGTACGAAGAACCGCCCGCGTTGCTGAGGCGAAAGGTATGGGTGTGGCCCACATGCATGCCTTCGGCCTTGAAGTGAAACCATTGGAAATGCGGGCTGCGGGTGTCGGGTTTGATGGCCAGCAGCAACTGATAGGCATTGCTGGCGTCGAGCACCTGGATGTTGCCGCTGTCGAAGTCGGTACTGATCTTGATGGAGGTCAAGGCCACGGTCATAGTCTGGTTGCCTGAATATGAGTGTTGTGGCGGCTATATTACACAGGAGTCGAGTAACAGCTGGACGCAAAATTGTTGCACGCGGGAAGGGGGCGTCGTCCATGACGCCGCCGCAGCTTAGAACCCATGAGATTGATTCTCAAGTGCTATTTCCCGGAGATGCGGGGCAGAGCGCTCGACTGCTCTTCTTTCAGCGATGGTCTTTTGCTACCATGCGCGCCATCACGCAACACACAGTCTTCATTAGCCTGAAGCCATGCCAGGGAAACTGGCAAAAAAAAGACCCGGCCAAAGAGCCGGGTCAAAAACCGTGATTAGCCTGATGAGGAGATATTCCAAGAGTCCGACCTAAGGTCTCTTGGTCTATCGACTGATCTCGCGATCAGCTGGGTCCAATAATAATCATTATCATTTGCAAGTCAAATGTTTTTATCTGTCTGATAGAAATATTTTGCTCAGGCGCTCGCCTGATGCTGCGTCGTCTGCAACGACCGCTCCACCATCGCCTTCGCCATATCAATCAAATACACCACTGAAAATGCCAGGTCGCGGTGATTGCCCTGATGGCTGCTCGCTGACTCGTAGGCGGTGGCCGCCGCGCTGCGTAACAGGTCCGAGGCGTGCACCAGGGCTTCCTCCGGGCTGATGCCAGGTTTGAGGGTGAAAAAAATCTCGTCCGACGCTGACGCCGACATCTCTTCTTTCAAGTAAAAGTCCAACGCGCGTTTGGCAGCGCCGCTGCTGCACAACGCGTGCACGTCGTTGTTTTCAGGGGTGTCAGGCAGGAGGCATGGGCTCGTCGTCATAAGGGGCGCTACTCTGGGTGGGTATCGAAAACCTTCTGCCTGATGATAGTACGTATCGTATTTATGTCGTTTCGTGGATTACTACAAACTGTTTATTGCCCTGAAAAATCCCTGAAGTATTGTCGTGCCCCATGGATAACTGGATAGCGTTGGTCAAGGCCAACATGAAGGACCGTAAGGTCACGCAGGGTGAATTGGCTGAACGCTTGGGCATGTCCCAGGGCGGCGTAGGGCATTGGCTCAACAAGCGCCGCGTGCCGAGTCTGGCGGATATGAACCGGGTGCTGGAAGAACTGGGCTTGGGCTACCTGGAGGTGGTGCAGGAGGTGCGCGAAAAGACCTCTCAGGCATCGCCCCCGGCAACTCACTACAACCCGTACTATCGCTACCCGGTCAGTGACTGGAAGGGCCTGTGCGAAATCCGTGAAGAGCGCGCGGCCTATGGCGCCGCCCGTTTTGAACTGACGGATTATCACGCCCAAGGCGATGCCTTCTGGCTGCCGGTGACGGGCGATGCGATGACCGCGCCCAGCGGCCTGAGCATTGCGGCGGGCATGATGATTCTGGTGGACCCGGCTATCACTGCCGAACCCGGCAAACTGGTGGTTGCCCAATGGGCCAACAGCGCTCACGCAACGTTTCGCCAGTTGCTGGAAGAGAGCGGCCAGCTTTATCTGGTGCCGCTCAACCCCACTTACCCGAAACAACTGTTTACCGATGATTGCCGCATCCTCGGCGTTGCCGTGCAGGCGACGGCGAAGTTCTAGTCCGCCGTTTCGAGTTCGACCAGCGCGCAACCTTCGGCGACCATTTCTCCTTCCTGGCAGAACAGCGCCTTGACCACACCGGCGTGGGGCGCGCGAATGCTGTGTTCCATCTTCATCGCCTCCAGCACCACCAGTTGCGTGCCGGCGTCGACCGGCTGGCCCACCTCCACCAACACTCTGACGATGCTGCCGTTCATGGGGGCCGTCAGACCACCCTGGTGAGACTGGTTGGCCTCGACCGCTGCGATCGGGTCGAACAGGCTCACGCCGTGCATCTCGCCGTCCCAGCGCAAGAACACCGAGCCCTCGCGACGCACGGCCAGGTGTGATCGACGTACGCCCTGGTGCTCGACCGACAACTGTTCGCCGTGTAACCGGGCGGTATCACCCGCCACTGTCACCATTCGATCTTGCCCGTTGCAACTCAAGTGCAGCGACACCTCGGCGGGCAGGCCCGCGCGAAAGCCACGCGTATCCGCCCACGGCCCGTCACCTGTCGGCAGGCTCTGCATAAATGCAGAAGCCGCCGCCTGCCAGAACTTATCGCTCAACTCACCGGGCGCGGGCAGCAGCTCATCCTGATAACGCGGGATAAACCCGGTATCCAGTTGCGCGGCCGCAAACGCCGGGTGCCCGACGATGCGCCGCAGGAACCCCAGGTTGGTCTTCAGCCCGCCGACGGCAAATTCATCGAGCATGCTCAGCAAGCGCAGCCGCGCCTGTTCCCGGTCCTCACCCCAGGCAATCAGCTTGCCGAGCATCGGGTCGTAGAAGGGCGAGACGCTGTCGCCTTGCTCGACCCCGCTGTCCACCCGGCGCCCCGGGCCGGCAGCGGGTTCGCGGTACACCGTCAGGTGCCCGGTGGCGGGCAGGAAATCATGGGCGGGGTCTTCGGCGTACAGGCGCACTTCAATTGCATGGCCGATCAGTGGCACCTGTTCCTGGGTGATCGGCAGCGCTTCGCCCTGGGCCACGCGAATCTGCCAGGCCACCAGGTCCAGACCGGTGATGGCCTCGGTGACCGGGTGTTCCACCTGCAACCGCGTGTTCATTTCCATGAAGAAAAATTCGCCGCGGGCGTCCAGCAAAAACTCCACGGTGCCCGCGCCCACGTAGCCGATCGCCTGTGCCGCACGCACGGCGGCTTCACCCATGGCCTTGCGTTGTTCAACACTCAACCCCGGCGCCGGCGCTTCCTCGACGACCTTTTGATGGCGCCGTTGAATCGAGCAATCGCGCTCATTGATGTACAGGCAATGTCCCTGCTGATCGGCAAACACCTGGATCTCCACATGGCGCGGCTTGAGCAGGTACTTTTCCACCAGCATTTGCCCATTGCCAAACGACGACAGTGCCTCTCGTTGCGCCGAAGCCAGGGCATCGGCGAGTTGATCGACGTGCTCGACCACCTTCATACCCTTGCCGCCGCCACCGGCCGTGGCCTTGAGCAGCACCGGGTAGCCGATACGCGTGCAGGCTTCCTGGAAAGTTTCCAGGTCCTGGGCCTCGCCGTGATAACCGGGCACCAGGGGCACACCGGCGGTCTCCATCAAGGCCTTGGCGGCAGACTTGCTGCCCATGGCGTCGATGGCCGAGGCAGGTGGGCCGAGGAAAATCAACCCGGCGGCTTCTATCGCACGTGCGAACCCGGCGTTTTCCGACAGGAAGCCGTAGCCTGGATGAATCGCCTGGGCGCCACTGGCCTGTGCGGCGGCGATGATTTTGTCGATTTGCAGGTAGCTCTCGGCGGCCTTGCTGCCACCCAGGTCGACGCGGATATCCGCCTCGCGACAGTGTCGCGCGTCGCGGTCAATGGCGCTGTGCACGGCCACCGTGGTCAGGCCCATGGCCTTGGCGGTGCGCATGACGCGGCAGGCGATTTCGCCACGGTTGGCCACCAGTACACGACTCAATGTGCTCATGAACGCGGCTCCTGCGACTGCCAACCGGGCGTACGTTTTTGCAGGAAGGCTCTAAGGCCCTCCTGGCCTTCGGGACTGACCCGAATCCGCGCAATGGCATTTTCGCAGTAGCGGCGCAGGGCCGGTGTGAGGGCTCCGTTGCCGACTTCGCGCAGCAGGTCTTTACTGGCGCGCATCGCCGCCGGACTGTTCTGCAACAGATTGGCAGCCCAGTGTTCCACCTGGGCGTCCAACTCGCTCGCTGGATAGCTCTCCGCCAGCAGGCCGATCTCCCGCGCACGCTGGCCACCGAAGCGTTCGGCGGTCAGTGCATAGCGCCGCGCCGCACGTTCGCCGATGGCCTGCACCACGAACGGGCTGATCACTGCCGGTGCCAGGCCGATGCGTACTTCCGACAGACAGAACTGCGCGTCATCGGCGCCGATGGCCATGTCGCAGCAACTGATCAGGCCCAATGCGCCACCGTAGGCGGCACCTTGCACGACGGCCAGCGTGGGAATTTTCAGCTTGGCCAGGTTGTACATCAGCTCGGCCAGCTCACGGGCGTCGTCGAGGTTGGTGTGGTAATCCAGCTCGGCCGATTGCTGCATCCAGGCCAGGTCGGCACCGGCGCTGAAGTGCCTGCCGCGCCCTCGCAGCACCAGAAAGCGCAGGGACGCATCGCCTTGCACCTGGTCGAGGGCAAGGATCAGCTCACGGATCATTTCGGCGTTGAAGGCGTTGTTCTTGGCTTCACGACTGAGCCACAGGGTGGCAAAACCACGGCTGTCGGTGATCAGTTCGAGGGTGTTGAAATCGTTCATGGGGGACAGCTCCGTTTACATGCGGAACACGCCGAAGCGGCTCGGCTCGATGGGGGCGTTCAGTGCGGCAGACAGGGCCAGGGCCAGCACATCACGGGTCTGCAGCGGGTCGATCACCCCGTCGTCCCACAGGCGAGCGCTGGAATAGTAGGGGTGGCCCTGGGTTTCATACTGCTCAAGGATCGGCTGTTTGATCGCTGCCTCTTCCTCGGCACTGAAGGCGTTACCGGCTCGCTCGGCCTGCTCGCGCTTGACCTGCACCAGCACGCCGGCGGCCTGTTCGGCGCCCATCACGCCGATGCGGGCGTTGGGCCACATCCATAAGAAGCGCGGATCATAGGCGCGACCGCACATGCCGTAGTTACCGGCACCGAAACTGCCGCCGATGATCACCGTGAACTTTGGCACCTTGGCGCAGGCCACGGCGGTGACCAGCTTGGCGCCGTGCTTGGCGATGCCGCCGGCTTCGTATTTCTGGCCGACCATAAAACCGGTAATGTTTTGCAGGAACAGCAGCGGAATACCACGCTGGCAGGCCAGCTCGATAAAATGCGCGCCTTTCTGCGCCGCTTCGGCAAACAAAATGCCGTTGTTGGCCAGGATCGCAATCGGGTAGCCATGCAGGTGCGCAAAGCCACACACCAGGGTGGTGCCGAACAGCGCCTTGAACTCATCGAACACCGAACCGTCCACCAGCCGTGCGATGACCTCGCGCACATCGAAGGGCTGCTTGGCGTCGGCCGGGATCACGCCGTATAACTCTTCGGCGCTGTACAGCGGTGGCACCGGAACGCGCTGCATCAACTCACCCTGCTTGCGCCAGTTGAGGTTGGCCACGCTGCGCCGCGCCAGGGCCAGGGCGTGTTCATCGCTGTCGGCGTAGTGGTCGGCCACGCCGGAGATCCTGCAGTGCACATCGGCGCCGCCCAGTTCTTCGGCGCTGACCACTTCACCGGTCGCCGCCTTCACCAGCGGTGGGCCGGCAAGGAAGATAGTGGCCTGTTGGCGCACCATGATCGCTTCGTCGGCCATGGCCGGCACATAGGCGCCGCCTGCGGTGCACGAGCCCATGACCACGGCGATCTGGGGGATGCCCTTGGCGCTCATGTTGGCCTGGTTGAAGAAGATCCGCCCGAAGTGCTCACGGTCGGGGAACACTTCGTCCTGACGCGGCAGGTTGGCGCCGCCGGAATCCACCAGGTAGATGCACGGCAGGCGGTTCTGCTCGGCGATGGTCTGGGCGCGCAGGTGTTTTTTGACGGTGAGGGGGTAATAAGAGCCGCCTTTCACCGTGGCGTCGTTGGCGACGATCATGCATTCAACGCCTTCCACCCGACCGATACCGGCAATCACGCCGGCAGCGGGCACGTCTTCGCCATACACCTGATGGGCGGCCAGTTGGCTGAGTTCAAGAAACGGCGAGCCCGGATCGAGCAGGCGATTGATGCGCTCACGCGGCAACAGTTTGCCCCGCGAGGTATGCCGCTCCTGGGCCTTGGCACCGCCACCTTGCTGCACGTGAGCGAGCAGGGTGTGCAGGGCATCGACCTGTTGGCGCATCGCCGCGCTGTTGGCGGCGAATTCCGCCGAGCGCGGGTTGAGTTGGGTGTGTAAAGGCATGGCTTACTCCGTAAGCGCTACAAGCTTCAAGCCTTGAGCTGCAAGTGAGCGCGTCGCCCCGACTTGCAGCGTGCAGCTGATCACTGGCAGCTGCGAAATTCATTTCGTTTCATTGAACAGTTCGCGGCCGATCAGCATCCGCCGGATTTCACTGGTGCCGGCGCCGATTTCATACAGCTTGGCGTCGCGTAGCAGGCGCCCGGCGGGGAATTCGTTGATGTAGCCATTGCCGCCCAGAATCTGGATGGCGTCGAGGGCCATTTGCGTGGCGCGCTCGGCGCTGTAGAGGATCACCCCGGCAGCGTCCTTGCGCGTGGTTTCGCCGCGCTCGCAGGCCTGGGCCACCGCGTACAGGTAGGCACGGCTGGCGTTGAGCTGGGTGTACATGTCGGCCACCTTGCCCTGGATCAGTTGGAATTCGCCGATGCTCTGGCCGAACTGCTTGCGGTCGTGGATATACGGCACGATCAGGTCCATGCAGGCCTGCATGATCCCGGTAGGGCCGCCGGAGAGCACCACGCGTTCGTAGTCGAGGCCGCTCATGAGGACTTTCACACCGCCATTGAGTACGCCAAGGATGTTTTCTTCGGGCACCTCCACGTCATCGAAAAACAGCTCGCAGGTGTTGGAACCGCGCATGCCCAGCTTGTCGAATTTTTTGCTGCGGCTGAAACCTTTCCAGTCGCGCTCGACGATGAACGCGGTGATGCCATGGGGGCCCTTTTCCAGGTCGGTCTTGGCGTAGATCACGTAGGTGTTGGCGTCGGGACCGTTGGTGATCCAGGTCTTGCTGCCGTTGAGCACATAGCGGTCGCCACGTTTGTCGGCGCGCAATTTCATCGAGACCACATCGGAGCCGGCGTTCGGTTCGCTCATGGCCAGGGCGCCGACGTGTTCGCCGCTGATCAGTTGGGGCAGGTATTTGAGCTTCTGTTCGTGGTTGCCGTTGCGATTGATCTGGTTCACGCACAGGTTGGAGTGGGCGCCGTAGGACAAGGCGACCGAGGCCGAACCGCGACTGATCTCTTCCATCGTCACCACGTGGGCTAAGTAACCCAGGCCGGCGCCGCCGTATTCTTCTGCCACGGTGATGCCCAAGAGGCCCATATCGCCGAATTTGCGCCACAGGTCGGCGGGAAACAGATTGTCACTGTCGATCTGAGCCGCGCGGGGCGCGACTTCCTTGGCCACGAAGGACTGCACCTGGTCGCGCAGCATGTCGATGGTTTCGCCGAGGGCGAAGTTCAGGGACGGGTAACTCATGGACAGGCACCTTAATGTCAGCGTTGTTGTTGTGTGGGCGAGGTGCCAGGGAAGGGCGCTCACCTTTACGTTAACGTAAGCTTGCGTTACGGCGCTGTCAATCGTAGTTTACGTTTACGTCAACCTACAAAAAAGACAACAGGGGTCGTTATGGATCAACCGAATCAGAGCTATAGCTGTGGCTCCCAGAATAAGCCTCTACTGGCCATGACCATTGGCCAGGCCTTCGATCGCACCGTTGCGCTGTACCCCGATGGCGAGGCCCTTGTCGTGCGCCATCAGCAGCGTCGCTACACGTGGCGGCAACTGGCCGAGACGGTTGAACTGCACGCCCGTGCGTTCCTGGCTCTGGGAATGCAGGCGGGTGATCGCCTGGGCATCTGGGCGCCCAATTGTGCCGAATGGTGCATCAGCCAAATCGCCAGCGCCAAACTCGGCGTGATTCTGGTCAACATCAACCCGGCGTATCGCAGCAGTGAACTGGAGTACGTGCTCAAGCAGTCCGGCTGCCAATGGCTGGTGTGCGCCGGGTCGTTCAAGACCTCCGATTACCACGCCATGTTGCAAGCGTTGCAGCCTGACGTGCGCGGCCTGATCAGCCTCGATCCCAGCCCGCCGCCGGGCTTTATGCCTTGGTCGCAGCTGGCGGCGCTTGGCGCAGGCATTGCGCCGGAACAGCTCTACAGCCGCCAGGCCAGCCTGCACTTCGACCAACCCGTGAACATCCAGTACACCTCCGGCACCACCGGCTTCCCCAAGGGAGCGACCCTCAGTCATCACAACATTCTCAACAACGGGTATATGGTCGGCGAAAGCCTGGGCCTGACTGCGCAGGATCGCCTGGTGATCCCGGTGCCGCTGTATCACTGCTTCGCCATGGTGATGGGCAACCTGGGCTGTATCACCCACGGCACCACCATGATCTACCCCAATGACGGCTTCGACCCGCTGTTGACCCTCGCCGCCGTCGCCGAAGAGCGCGCCACCGGCCTGTACGGCGTGCCCACCATGTTCATCGCCTTGCTCGATCACCCGCGACGCCCTGAATTCGACCTGTCCAGCCTGCGCACCGGCATCATGGCCGGCGCGACGTGCCCTATCGAAGTGATGCGCCGGGTCATAAGTGAACTGCACATGAATGAAGTGCAGATCGCCTACGGCATGACCGAAACCAGCCCAGTGTCGTTGCAGACCGGCGCCACCGACGACCTGGAGCGTCGCGTCACCACCGTCGGCCGCACCCAGCCGCAATTGGAAAACAAGATCATCGACGAGGCGGGTAACACCGTAGCCCGTGGCCAGATCGGCGAACTGTGCACCCGTGGCTACAGCGTGATGCTCGGCTACTGGAACAACCCCGAAGGCACCCGCGAAGCCATCGACGAGGCTGGCTGGATGCACACCGGCGACCTGGCAACCATGGATGAACAGGGTTACGTCTGCATCGCCGGGCGCAACAAGGACATGATCATCCGGGGCGGCGAAAACGTGTACCCACGGGAATTGGAAGAGTTCTTTTTCACTCACCCGGCGGTGGCCGACGTGCAGGTTATCGGCATTCCCGATGAGCGTTACGGCGAAGAAATCGTCGCGTGGATCAAATGCCATCCCGGCCAGACGAGCAATGAGCTGGAACTGCAAACCTGGTGCAAGGGGCGTATCGCCCATTTCAAGACGCCCCGGTATTTCAAGTTCGTGGATGAGTTCCCGATGACGGTAACGGGCAAGATCCAGAAATTTCGCATGCGCGAGATATCGGTCGAAGAACTGGGGGGAGGGCAGGGATAAACCCCGGAAAGCACAAAGGGGACCCGGAGGTCCCCTTTAATTTGTCGTCGCGTGCTCTTTTTTTATTATTGAGGGGCGGCCTATTGTTGTTTTTGGCAGCCGTGACCCTTTACCGCTGTTTTTGGCGACCCCCATGCGGGGTCAAGAGCAAACGTATTTTTTTGAGCGCTGATCTGCTTCGTCGTACGCGATCCAACCAGTGGGTAGCTACCTGAGGTAGTTTTATTTTTCTCTAACCGGTTGCGGGTTTCGGCAAGCCGTACCCTGCAAAGCACATCTTCTCCAAAAAAATCTGTTAGCTGCGTCTCTGCCGTGTTGTTTTTGTTATGTCAGAGTCGTTTCGTCTTATTTTTATTAGGTTTGGCGCTTTTTATTCTTGTTATGCCATAGAGATAGCAGAAGCCGTGCCAACTTTTAAAAGTGCTTTAAAATCAATTAGTTAATTTTTATGCGTTAAGCGCCGTGCGGGAAATACGCGGAAATATGTTCCCGCGTTACCCGTTGTGCAGG
This sequence comes from Pseudomonas sp. EYE_354, assembly GCF_023148575.1. NCBI lineage: Bacteria > Pseudomonadati > Pseudomonadota > Gammaproteobacteria > Pseudomonadales > Pseudomonadaceae > Pseudomonas > Pseudomonas sp. EYE_354. The sequence continues at coordinate 154,196 of NZ_JAHXNQ010000007.1, read as the reverse complement.
GGCGCGGTAACACATTGTCACAGCTACGCTACTCAACGGTGTTACGCGCCTTCGCCACGCGTGAACCACTGGGCCGACCCAGCAAGCTGCTGATTTGCCGGCCTGCCATGATCAATGCCTCCAGGTCGATACCGGTGTCGATTCCCAGCCCGTTGAGCAGGTAAACCACGTCTTCGGTGGCGACGTTACCGCTGGCGCCCTTGGCGTAAGGGCAGCCGCCGAGGCCCGCGATAGAGCTGTCGAACACGTTGATGCCTTCGAGCAGGCTCGCGTAGACATTGGCAATCGCCTGGCCATAGGTGTCATGGAAGTGCCCGGCCAGCTTGTCCCGAGGCACTTGCGCGCTCACCACCTCAAACAACCGCCGTGTCGCGCCTGCGGTGCCGGTGCCGATGGTGTCGCCCAGGGACACTTCATAACAGCCCATGGCGTACAGTTCCCGTGCGACAACCGCCACCTGTTCCGCAGCGACGTTACCTTCGTACGGGCAACCCAGCACACACGACACGTAACCGCGCACGCTCACCCCGTGTGCTTTGGCTGCGCTCATGATCGGCACAAATCGCGCCAGGCTTTCGCTGATCGAGCAGTTGATATTGCGCTGGGAAAACGCTTCGGACGCCGCTGCAAACACCGCAACCTCCTTCACGCCAGCCGCCAACGCATCCTCAAAGCCGCGCAGGTTGGGTGCCAGCGCACCGTAGGTCACGCCAGGCTTGCGCTGGATCTGCGCAAACACTTCGGCCGAACCGGCCATCTGCGGCACCCACTTGGGCGAGACAAAACTGCCGACTTCGATATAGCTCAAACCGGCGGCGCTGAGGGCGTCCACCAGTTGCACCTTGTGGGCCACGCTGATGGGCTGGGCTTCGTTCTGCAAACCGTCGCGCGGGCCGACTTCCACCAGGCGAACGTGTGAGGGCAGGGACATGGCAGTTACCTTCTGATTAATGGCCGGCCTGGCTCATGGTGTGCGCAAGGGCCTGGGTGCAGCGCTCTTCGGCGGTGTCCAGTTCCAGTTTCATCTGTTCGATATCCAGCAGTTGCTGTTCGAGCTGTTCACGCCGCTCGGCGATCTTCGCCAGCATGCTGTTGAGCTGCACGTGATTGCCGCTGGTGGGGTCATACAGTTCGATCAACTCGCGGCACTCGGCCAGGGAAAACCCGATGCGCTTGCCGCGCAGGATCAGCTTGAGGCTGACCTTGTCCCGTGCCGAATAGATGCGCTCCTGGCCCCGGCGTTCCGGGGCCAGCAGGCCTTGCTCTTCGTAGAAACGAATAGCGCGGGTGGTGATGTCGAGCTCGCGGGCGAGGTCGGAGATGCTGTAGGTGATGCTCATGGCGGCGCTCAAGGGGGGGCTTGGACGCTAGGCTAGTGGGTGGTTGACGTTAACGTCAAGCTGTGTGGGTTGTCAGGGGGCTGCTGCGCAGCCCGGCGCAGGACAAGCCTGCCCACCACAGGGCGAGGCTGCGCATGAGCGGGCAGGCCTGTTCCCCGCAGGTCAAGCCTGCTTGCCATCCAGTTTCTTTTCGTGGGCCGTCACCTGCTGGCACAACTCGATCATCTGCTCGCGCATCCAGCGGTTGGCCGGGTCCTGGTCGGTGCTTTCGTGCCAGTAGAGGTGGGTTTCCACCGGCGGTACATCGTTGACCGGCAGGTTGACCCAGTGCAGTTCATGGCGCCGTGCAAAGCGCTCGGGCACGGTCATCACCATGTCGGTCTGCTGCAGCACTTGCGAGGCCATCAGGTAGTGCTGGGAGCGCAGGGCGATCTTGCGCTGCAGGCCCATCTTGCCCAGGGCCAGGTCGACGTGGCCCAGGCCGTTGCGGCGGCTGGAGATATGGATATGGGTCAGCCCCAGGTAATCGTCCAGGCTCAGTTTGTCCTTGCCCGCCAGTGGATGGCCCTTGCGCATGGCGCACACGTAGCGGTCTTCCATCAGCTTGACGTGGCGCACCTGCGGGTCGGTGTTGAGCGGCGCATCCACGGCAAAGTCCAGGCGCCCGGCTGCCAGCTCCTTGGTGGTTTCGCGGCGTTTGGACAGGAAGCTCTCGATCACCACCGTCGGTGCCAGGCGACGCAGGCGCTGGAACAACGGCGGCAAAATCACTGCTTCGGTGAGGTCGGTCATGCTGATGCGATAGGTCTTCGCCGCCTGCTGGGGGTTGAAGATGCGGCTTTCCTGCACCGACACCCGCAGCAGTGACAACGCGTTGCGCACCGGGCCGATGATGTTCTGCGCCATGGGCGTGGGCACCATGCCCTGGGCGGTACGCACGAACAGCGGGTCGTTGAAGGTTTCCCGCAGGCGCGCCAGGGCGTTGGACACCGCCGGCTGAGTGATGCCGACGATCTGCCCGGCGCGGGTCAGGTTGGCTTCGGTGTAGATCGCGTCGAAGACGATAAACAGGTTGAGGTCGACCTTGCTCAGATTCATTGGGTTGCGCTCTTATTGTCAGGTGGCGATTTGTCAGGTGCTGGGGCGTCGATCATATATCGGTGATGAATGTTAATACACGCCGAGAATAGGCTAGGTAAATTATGAGCGCTGTTCTAGCATCGATTGCATGACCTAAACAACCTCTCAAAGAAGGGAGCTGCTCATGGATTTCGCCTATTCGCCCAAGGTTCAGGAACTGCGCGAACGCGTCACCGCGTTTATGGATGCATACGTTTACCCGGCCGAACCGGTGTTCGAACGCCAGGTCAGTGAAGGTGACCGCTGGCAGCCCACCGCAATCATGGAAGAACTGAAGGCCCGCGCCAAAGCCGAAGGCCTGTGGAACCTGTTCCTGCCCGAGTCCCAACTGGGCGCCGGCCTGACTAACCTTGAGTACGCACCCCTGGCCGAAATCATGGGCCGCTCGCTGCTGGGCCCGGAGCCGTTCAACTGCTCCGCCCCCGACACCGGCAATATGGAAGTGCTGGTGCGCTACGCCAACGAAGAGCAGAAGCAACGCTGGCTCGAACCGCTGTTGCGCGGTGAGATCCGCTCGGCCTTTGCCATGACCGAGCCCGATGTCGCTTCGTCCGATGCCACCAACATGGCCGTCCGCGCCGAACGTCAGGGCGACGAATGGGTGATCAACGGCAAGAAGTGGTGGACCTCCGGCGCGTGCGACCCGCGCTGCAAGATTCTGATCTTTATGGGCCTGAGCAACCCCGACGCGCCGCGTCACCAGCAGCACTCGATGATTCTGGTGCCGGTGGACACCCCCGGTGTGAAGATCGTGCGGCCGCTGCCGGTGTTCGGCTACGACGACGCGCCCCACGGCCACGCCGAAGTGCTGTTCGACAACGTGCGCGTGCCCTATGAGAATGTGCTGCTTGGCGAGGGCCGAGGTTTTGAAATCGCCCAGGGCCGCCTTGGCCCGGGCCGTATCCACCATTGCATGCGCTCCATCGGTATGGCCGAGCGTGCGCTGGAGCTGATGTGCAAACGTTCGGTCAGCCGCACCGCATTCGGTAAGCCCCTGGCGCGTTTGGGCGGCAATATCGACAAGATCGCAGACTCACGCATGGAAATCGACATGGCGCGCCTGCTGACATTAAAGGCGGCGTACATGATGGACACCGTGGGTAATAAAGTGGCGAAAAGTGAAATCGCCCAGATAAAAGTCGTGGCGCCCAACGTGGCCTTGAAGGTGATCGACCGCGCGATCCAGATCCATGGTGGCGCCGGCGTTTCCAATGACTTCCCACTGGCCTACATGTACGCCATGCAACGCACCCTGCGCCTGGCCGATGGCCCGGACGAAGTGCACCGTGCCGCCATCGGCAAGTTCGAGATCGGCAAATACGTGCCTAAAGAGCTGATGCGCAGCGGGCAGTAAGTGCAGTGAACTGGGGTTGTTATGGCGAGCGGGCTTGCTCCCACAACAACCCCAGCTCAGCCACATCTTTTCAGTACACCCATACTTCCACGCGCCGATTCTTGATCCGTCCTTCGTCCGCCGTATTCGCCGCCACTGGCATCTGCGCACCAAACCCGCGAATGTCGCGCAGCACGACGCCGTTCTTGACCAGCTCCCGACGCACCGCCATCGCTCGCAGTTTCGACAGCAGCGCGGCCCGCTGCGGGTCGTTCTTGGCATCGCCGAACCCCACCAGCGTCACCTGTTTGTCGAGTTTGTCGTGAGCCTTGAGGTACGCCACCACCCGCTGCAGATCCTGGCGGGCCTTGTTGTCCAGGCTGGCACTGCCTTCTTCGAAACGAAAATTCACCGTCAGCCGCTGGGCATCACGAACGATGGCTTGATAGTCCTCCGGCATCGAGTCGCGCGGTTCCACAGCCATCGCCTGCACCTGCTGGGCGATAAAGCCGTTGGCGGCGACGATCGACTGGCCTTTGCTGCTCTGGCTGAAGTCCACCAGCGCCTTGGCCCAAGGGTTGCGGTTAGAAGGCGGCAGGTAAAAGAACAGGCGGCGTGACAGAGGGTAATCCTCGGTGGCAATCAGGCTATTGAGCGCCAGCATTGGGTGCGAGTCGCCATCCACAATCGCCACAGCCTTGGCCTGGCGCACGTAAGGCAGGCCGATAAAACCGATGCCTTGCGGATCCCGGCTCACCGCGTCGGACAACTGTTCGCTGGATTCAAAGCGCTTGGCCGACGTGACGAGCGGCTTGCCACGCAGGCGCAGCACCAGCTCTTTAAAGGTGTCGTAGGTGCCGGATTTGTCATCGCGCGCGTACACCTGAATAGCCCCGCCCACCCCGCCCACGGCCTCCCAGGTGCTGATGTCGCCATTGAAGATCTGCGCCAGTTGCTCAGTGTTCAGCGTCGTGAGGGGGTTTTGCGGGTTGAGGATGATGGCCAGTCCGTCGATGGCGATCACCTGTTCGGCGCCGGGGCTTTTCAGGTCGCCCAACGGCTCCAGGTCCACCAGTTCGCTGTCCTTGATCGGGCGTGAAGAGGCGGCGAGGTCGGCGGTGGCATTTTTCAGGGCGCTGAAGCCGGTGCTCGAGCCATGGGCGGCGATGTCGACGCGGATTGTCTGGCCTTGGCGCGTCCTGCCGAGCACCCGCTGTTCGTTGGCGCTTTCGCCGGGTTCGCTGTGTACGCCGTGCAACCCCTGTTGTTCCATCAACCCCTTGACCAGCGCCGGACTCAGGGCCGCACCAATGGTATTCGAGCCCTGGATGCGCAACGCAGGGCCTTGATCGGGAACGGGCAGGGGAGTGGCCACAACTGGGAGGGAAAACACACAGCACAACAGGAATAGAACGCGCAGCGTCATGCCGGCACCTTCTCAAGCCAAAGGGAGTGCCGCGAGATTAAGTCAGTCAGGTTGCATAAATATGACGGGAGCCGAATGCCCGGCTCCCCTCAGGTCTCAGCTCAGTTCAAGCCAGATCGGCGCATGGTCCGAAGGCTTTTCCAGCCCACGCAGATCGTAATCCACCCCGGCATCCTTCACGCGCGGCAGCAAGCCGTTGGAGGCCATGATCACGTCAATGCGCAGCCCACGCTTGGGCTCATCTTCAAAACCACGGCTGCGGTAATCGAACCAACTGAAGCGGTCGGTGACGTCCGGGTTGAGGTGGCGAAAGCTGTCCACCAGGCCCCAGTTCTTCAGGCGTGCCATCCACTCGCGCTCTTCCGGCAGGAAACTGCACTTGCCGGTTTTGAGCCAGCGCTTGGCATTGTCGGGGCCGATGCCGATGTCGCAGTCCTGCGGCGAAATATTCACATCGCCCATGACCACCAGCGCCTGCTCATTGCTGAACTGGCCTTCGAGCAGGTGCTGCAAGTCCTCATAAAAGCGTTTTTTGGCCGGGAACTTGGTGGGGTGGTCGCGGCTTTCACCCTGAGGGAAATAGCCGTTCATGATGGTGATCGGGTTGCCGTGTTCGTCGGCAAACGTGCCCCAGATAAAGCGGCGCTGGGCCTCTTCTTCATCGGTAGCAAAGCCTTTGTGCACACTCAGCGCTTCTTTGCGCGAGAGCACGGCCACGCCGTAGTGGCTTTTTTGGCCGTGGTAATAGACGTGGTAGCCAAGGGCTTGCACGTCCGCCAGGGGGAACTGGTCGTCGTGGACTTTGGTTTCCTGCAAACCGATCACGTCGGGTTGATGCTTTTCTATCAGCGCCGCCAGCTGATGAGGGCGAGCGCGCAGCCCGTTGATATTGAAGGAGACGATTTTCATGGTCGGCAGTCCAGTCCTGGCAAAAGGGCGATGCTAGCCGACAAGTCAGACGGGGGCCAGCGTGGCGGTAGGACAGTTGCACTGCTAATGTCTGGGAACGACTCGTGCTGCGTAGGTTCGTACCCATACGAACGCCATCATTTAAGTGGCGCCCAGGGAGCTTCATCCAATGTCTGACACCGCAACTGCCATCGCCGACATCCGCCTGCTCAACAGCGGCTATTCCCGCGAAGCCCGCTCCCTGCTGTACCAGGCCTACCGGCATGAACCCACATTCGCCTACATCTTCGAAGCCGAACGCGCCGGCTATGAGCAACGGGTGCGCGCCACGGTACGCGAACTGGTCAAGCAGCATTTTTTCCAGCAATTGCCCGCCATTGGTCTGTTCGTGAATGACCGGTTGATCGGCATCGCGCTGATCGCACCGCCGCAACGACGCCTGGGAATTACCGAAAGCTGGGCCTGGCAATTGCGCATGTGGTTGAGCACCGGCGTGCGCGGTACGCGGCGTTATCTGGATTACCATCACGCGGTGCTGGCATGCCTGCCCAGCGACTCGGTGCATGTGTTGCCGCTGATGGGTATTCATCCGCAATTCCAGGGTCAACACTACGGTGAGCAGTTGCTGGAGGCCGTGCATAACTGGTGTGCCGAAGACCCGCATTCCTCCGGAGTGGTGCTGGACACGGGCAATTCACGCTACCTGGATTTCTATAAACGCCAGGGTTATGAGGAAATCGGTGAAGTTGCGGTAGGACCGATCCTGGAGCACGTGTTTTTCCACCCCAATCCGCAGTCGTTACAGGCTGCAACGGTTTAGAACAGAATTATTCAGACAATTCTCAGTTCAAAGAGTCTCCCCTGCTCGTGTAGCATCCGCGCCTATGAAGTTTCCAGGAAGATTTACCAGCGGCTTGGTTCTGCTGTTCACCAGCTGCGGCGCGTTGGCGCAAAGCGAGTTGGACGTGCGGATCAAACCCTCAAACGACGCGTTGAAAGCCAACATCGAAGGCTATATCGGCGGGGTCGGCGATCGTGATGAAGAGGCATTGCTGCGCTTCAGTCGCGGCGCCGAGGAGCAGGCGCGTAAAGCGGCCCAGGCCTTGGGCTTCTATCAGCCTCGGATCGACAGCGATGTGAAGGGCGGCAAGAACCCGCGCCTGATCCTCACCATCGACCCCGGCGAACCGGTGCATTTGCGTAACGTGACCATTCGGGTCGACGGCCCTGCCTCGACCCTCAAAGCCTTTCGCGTGCCCGCCAGCAACGACCTTGTTTCGGGCGCCGTGCTTAACCACGGCCACTACGAAGACGCCAAGCGCCTGATCCAGAACCAGGCTTCACGCTACGGCTTTTTCAGCGGGCGCTTTACCCATCAGACACTCGCGGTGGACCCCCAGGCGGGCGTCGCCGATATCGAACTCATTTATGACAGCGGCCCGCGCTATACCCTGGGCAAGGTCAACTTTGCCGGCGACACACCGTTCGACGAAGAGCTGTTGCAACGCATGGTGCCGTTCAAGGCCGGCGCCCCTTACGATTCCGAGCTGATTGCCGAACTCAACCAGAACCTGCAGGCCAGCGGCTTTTTTGAAGGGGTGCGGGTGGACGCCGCGCCTGCTGCGTCGGCCAACGACGTAATCCCGGTCGCCGTGCGTCTGGAAACCCGCAAGCCGCGCACCATGGGCCTCGGGCTGGGCTTTTCCACCGACGTCGGCCCGCGCGGCAAGGCCAATTGGACGCGCCACTGGGTGAACCCCCAGGGCCACAGTTATGGTTGGGAGGCCGAACTGTCGGCGCCGCGCCAGAACGTCGGGCTGTGGTACGACATTCCGCTGGACCCACCGCTCACCGACAAACTGCGTTTTGCCGGTGGCTACCAGAACGAAGAACTGTCCGGCACCGACACCTTGAGTAAATTGCTCACCCTTGGCCCGGAGTGGCACAGCAAGTTGCCCAGCGGCTGGACCCGGGTGATCTCGCTCAAATACCAGCGCGAAGAGTATCGCCTGGGCAATGACTCGGGCCTGAGTAACCTGGTGATGCCGGGCGTCAGTTATTCCTACCTGCGCAGCGACAACCGCATTGATCCCCACAACGGCTATCGCCTGCAATTCGACACCAAGGTAGCCAAAGAGGGCCTGGGTTCGGACACCAACTTGCTGTATGGCACCGCCATGGTCAAAGGCCTGACTACGCTGTGGGACAACCATCGTTTTCTGGCGCGGGCCCAGATCGGTGGCAGTGCCACCAATGGCTACAAGTCGGTGCCGCCGTCGCTGCGCTTCTTTGCCGGTGGCGATCAGCGCGTGCGCGGCTATGAATACCAGACTTTGTCGCCGGAGAACGATCGCGGTGACCGTATCGGTGGTCGCTACATGGTGGCACTGAGCGCCGAGTATCAGTACTCCATCGCCGAGAAATGGCGGATCGCGACCTTTATCGACCAGGGCAACGCGTTCAACAGCCTGGAACTGCCCAGCCTGAAAACCGGCGTGGGCGTCGGTATCCGCTGGGTGTCGCCGGTCGGCCCGATCCGCCTCGACCTGGCCCATGCCCTGGAAGACCCGGGCGGCGTTCGTTTGCACTTTTCCATGGGGCCTGAGTTGTGATGCGGGGTTTGAAAATTACGGGGCTGGCGCTTGGCGCTGTCCTCGTTGTGGTGCTGCTGGCGCTGTGGGCGGTACTGGGTACTCAGGCGGGCAGTCGTTGGGCGTTGGCGCGGGTGCCGGGATTGAGCGTGGAGAATTTCCAGGGCCACTTGGGTGGCCGGTGGAGCGCCGATCACCTGCTGTGGCAGCAAGACAACAGCCGCCTGGAGCTCACTGCGCCGACGTTTGATTGGTCGCCGGGCTGCCTGCTGCGCATGACCCTGTGCATCAATCAGTTGGATGTGGAGCAGGTCAGCCTGCAATTTCCACCGAGCACCGAAGACAGCAGCGGTCCCATTACGCTGCCGGATCTGAGGTTGCCGGTTGCCATCGAGTTGGGTGACATTCGTGTCGGTAGCCTGCTGTTCAACGGCAGCGAAGAACTCAAGGGCTTGCAACTGGCGGCGCATTGGACTGCCGCCGGCATGAGGATCGATTCGGTGCACCTGCAACGGGACGGCCTGGTGCTGGACCTGGCCGGCCTGCTGCAACCCACCGGCGACTGGCCGTTGACCGCCACCGGCAACTTGAGCCTGCCGTATGCGCCGGGTGGGGCGCCGTGGACGCTGGCGCTGAAGGTCGAGGGCGATCTGCTCAAGACCCTCAAGCTTGACGCCGACAGCAGCGGTTACCTGCCCGCCAGGCTCACCGGCGAGCTGCAACCGCTGATGGAAAACCTGCCGGCAACCGTGCATATCAGTGCCGATGGCTTCAAACCCAGCGCCGACTTGCCTGACACCTTGCAACTCAATCAACTCGACCTCAGCGCTAAAGGTGACTTGAAAAACGGTTACCAGTTGCTCGGCAAGGCGGTGTTGCCGGCCGAAAAAGGCCCGGTGGATTTGCTGCTGCAAGGCAAGGTCGACGCCAAGGGCGCGCAGATCGCCGGGCTGGACCTGACGGCCGGGGATAAGCAGAGCCTCAAGCTCAGCGCCCAACTGGATTGGCAGCAAGGCTTCAGCGCTGACGCCAGGATCGATTGGCTCGATTTCCCATGGCATCGCCTTTATCCGCTGGTTGAGGAACCGCAGGTCACGTTGCGTACCTTTAACGCTGAAATTTCCTATAAAGACGGCAACTACCTGGGCAATCTCAAGGCCGACCTCGACGGCCCGGCGGGCAAGTTCAATGTGATCACGCCGTTCAGCGGAGACCTCAAGCAAGTGTTCCTGCCCGAATTGAAGCTGACCGCCGGTCAAGGCAAGGCCGAAGGCCACCTGAACCTGCAGTTTGCCGACGGCATCGCCTGGGATACCGCGCTGGACCTGTCGGCGCTGAACCCGGCTTATTGGGTGGCCGAATTGCCGGGTACCCTGGCCGGCCCCCTGCGCAGCAAGGGCGAGTTCAAGCATCAACAACTCAAGCTCAACGCCGACCTCGACCTCAAGGGCCGCCTGCGTGGCCAGACCGCCGTGCTGGCGGCCAAGGCCGAGGGTGCGGGCGAGCAATGGACGTTGGCCAACCTGGATATCCGCCTGGGCGACAACCGCATCAACGGCAGCGGCAGCCTGCAACAACGCCTGGCCGGGCAGATCGATATCAAGCTGGCGCGCCTGGCGCAGTTGTGGCCGCAGTTGCGCGGGCAGATCAACGGCCGACTCGACGTGGCCGGCAGCCTCAAGGCTCCCCAAGGCAAACTCGACCTCAAAGGCCAGCAACTGGCATTTGCCGATAACCGCCTGCAAAGCCTGAGCCTTGGCGCCACGTTGGACAGCGCCCAGCGCGCGACCCTGGACCTCAAGGGCAGCGGTATTCAAAGCGGCGACACCCAGCTGGGCACGTTGACCGCCAGCGCCAAAGGCGACATCAAGCAGCAAAACGTCCAGTTGGATCTGGTTGGGCCCTTGCTCAAACTGGCGCTGGCGTTGGATGGCAACCTGGATAAGGGCAACTGGCGCGGGCGCCTGGCCCGTGGCGATGTGCAGGCCGGTGGCCAGGATTGGAAGCTGCAGGCCCCGGCGAACATCGAGCGCATGGCTGACGGCAAGCTGACGTTTGCCGCCCACTGCTGGGTCTCCGGTCCGGCCAGCTTTTGCGGTGAAGACCAGCGGCTGATGCCCGAACCCAAACTGCGTTACCACCTCAAGCAATTCCCCATCGAAAGCCTGGCGGCGTTTTTGCCGAAAGACTTTGCCTGGCAGGGCAGGCTCAACGCCGACCTGCAACTGGACCTGCCCGACAGCGGCCCCAAGGGCGTGGTCTCGGTGGATGCCAGCGGCGGCACTTTGCGCGTCAAGGACAAGGACCAATGGCTGGATTTTCCCTACGACACGCTCAAGCTGGAAACCACGCTGAATCCCAAGCGCATCGATACCCAGCTCAACTTCCGCGGCGGCAAGCTCGGTGAGCTGCTGCTCCAGGCGCAGATCAACCCGCTGCCCAAGAACAAGCCGATCACCGGCACGTTCAGCCTCGCCGGCCTGGATCTCGCGGTGGCGCGGCCGTTTGTGCCGATGGTGGAAACCCTCAATGGCAAGCTCAACGGCAATGGGCGCATCTCCGGTGGGCTGCTGGCACCGCAGGTCAACGGCAGCGTCAATTTGATCGGTGGTGAGGTCTCCGGGCCAGAACTGCCGATCAGTCTCGAAGGCTTGAACGTGCAGGCGTTGATCGCCGGTGAAAGCGTGCAGCTCAACGGCGCCTGGCGCAGCGGCAAGGCCGGGCAGGGCAGCCTCAAAGGCCGCGTCGACTGGAGCCGGGCGTTGGTGGTGGACCTGAGCCTGCAGGGTTCGCAACTGCCGGTGACGGTGGAGCCCTACGCCCTGCTGGAAGTGGCGCCCGACCTGAAGATAGGCGTGAAGGACGACAAGCTGGCGATCTCCGGCAAGGTGCAGATCCCGCGGGGTGATATCACCGTGCGCGAGCTGCCGCCGTCGACCGTCAAGGTGTCGGATGACACGGTCATCATCGGCAGCCAGACCGAGGAGGGCAAACCGCCGATGGCCATGGCCATGGATATCGACGTGGCGGTGGGTGAAGACCAGCTCAATTTTTCGGGCTTTGGCCTGACCGCCAAGGTGCAGGGGCATGTGCACATCGGCGACAACATGGACACCCGTGGCGAGCTGTGGCTCAACGATGGCCGTTACCGTGCCTACGGCCAGAGACTCGACGTACGCCGTGCGCGCCTGTTGTTCGCCGGGCCCCTCGATCAGCCGTACCTGGACATCGAGGCGATCCGCAAGACCGACGATGTCGTGGCCGGTATTCGCCTCAGCGGCAGCGCCGAACAGCCCACCACGCAAATCTTCTCGGAACCGGCCATGAGCCAGGAGCAGGCGTTGTCCTACCTGGTGCTGGGGCGTCCGCTGAGCACCACCGGCGAAGACAACAACATGCTCGCCCAAGCCGCCCTGGGTCTGGGCCTGATGGGCAGCGCCGGGGTGACCTCGGACATCGCCAGGAACCTGGGCATCCAGGATTTCGAACTCGACACCCAGGGCAGCGGCACCACCACGGCGGTGGTCGCCAGCGGCAAGATCACCGAGAAACTCAGCCTGCGTTACGGCGTCGGGGTGTTCGAACCGGCCAGCACCATTGCCTTGCGCTACCTGCTCAGCAAGAAGGTGTACCTGGAAGTGGCCAGTGGCGTGGCCAGCTCGTTGGATATCTTCTACAAGCGGGACTTCTAAACCCTGCTCGTTGCAGACATGTGGGAAGGGGCTTGCCCCTCCCACAGTCGTTGGCATTCCTGTTCCCTTCCTGAACACATACCAAGCAAGCTAATTATTCCATTTGACTTTTGCTGCCTAGGCAGTAACATCTCGTCATACATTCACTGCCTAGGCAGTAATAAGGTGACTTTCGATGTCTCACTTCACCCCTGAAAACTTCCATAACTGCCACCTCGGACTGTTGCTGGGCCGCGCCGCGATCCTCAAGGACCGCATCATTGACACCCATATGGAACCCCACGGTGTCACCGCCGCGCAGTTCAAGGTGTTGATCATCATGGCGCAGTTCGGGGTCGACACCCCGGCCGAGCTGTGTCGCCACCTGTCCCTGGACAGCGGGTCAATGACCCGGATGCTCGACCGGCTGGAGCAAAAAAACCTGCTCAGCCGCCAGCGTTCCGAGCTGGACCGCCGCCAGGTGCAACTGGTGCTGACCGCCGACGGCCAGCGCCTGGCGGACATGCTGCCGCATATCGGCGCCAAGGCGTTGAACCAACTGGCCGGCGCCTTGGAGCCAGGCGAGCTGGAGGCCCTGGAACGGATCCTCAAGAAAATTCTGATAGCTGCCGGTGATCCCATCACCCTGCAGCGGGTGGGTAACACATGAATACACGTGCCCTTTGCCTGGTGCTCGTGGCCATGAGCATGGCCGGTTGCGCCAACTTCAGCGGCCTCGACACCCAGGGTCAGCGCCTCGACGCCAACACCCTGCAAACCGGCAAATCCCTGAACGGCGTGCCCCTGTCGAACGCCGCGTGGCCCAGCGCCGATTGGTGGAAAAACCTCGGCGACCCGCAGCTCGACGGCCTGATCCAAGAAGCCCTGCACAACAGCCCGGACATGCAAGTGGCCAGTGCCCGTGCGCACCAGGCCCAAGCCGCCGCGTATGCCGCCGACGCTTCGCGCATGCCGACCCTGGATGCCAGCGCCGGCGTGACCCGGTCGCGGTTGGCCAAGGACCAGGACCCGCAAGGGCTGGGCGATGCGTATTCCACGGTGCGAAAAATCGGCGCCAGCTTCAATTACACCTTCGACCTCTGGGGTGGCCAGCGCGCCGCCTGGGAAGCCGCGCTGGGCCAGGCCCGTGCCGCCGAAGTCGACCAGCAGGCCGCGCGCCTGACCTTGGCTGCCGATGTGGCCAAGGCCTACAGCGACGTGGGTCAGGCGCACATTGTGCGAGACCTGGCCGCCGACGACCTCAAGCGCACCCGGCAAATGCTCGACTTGAGCAAACGCCGTTTGAATGCGGGCATCGACAGCGAGTACCAGTATCAGCAGACCGAAAGCCTGGAAGCCAGCTCCCAGTCACAACTGATCGATGCGGATAAACAGCTGCAAAGCGCCAAAATCGCCCTCGCGGTGTTGCTCGGCAAAGGCCCGGACCGCGGCAACGAGCTGGCACGCCCGGCGGTGCTCAAACCCGCTGTCGTCGCCGTACCGTCGGTGCTGCCCGCCGAGCTGCTGGGGCGGCGCCCCGACCTGATCGCCGCGCGCTGGCGCGTCGAGGCGGCCAGTAAAGATATCGCGGCGAGCAAGACGCGCTTCTACCCCAACCTCAACCTGAGCGCGAGCGCCGGGGCTGAGTCGTTGCTGGGGGACGCGATGTTCGGCTCGGCCAGTCGTTTCTTCAACATTGCGCCAACGATCTCCCTGCCGATCTTCGACGGGGGCCGCCTGCGCGCCAACCTCGATGCGCGCGACGCCGACTACGATCTCGCCGTGGCGCAGTACAACAAAATCCTGGTGCAAGCCTTGGGCGATATCGGCAACACCCTGTCGCAACTGCGCGAAACCGCCCGGCAGATCCAGGCCCAGCAACACGCCACGGACATTGCCCAGCAGTCCTACGACACGGTGGTTCAGCGCTATGGCTCCGGGATCGGTAACTACCTGGATGTGCTCAGCATCGAGCAGCAATTGCTGCAGGCCCAGCGTCAGCTGGCGACCCTGAATGCCGGGCAAATCGATCTGTCGATTCAATTGATGCAGGCCCTGGGCGGCGGCTTCAACGCCGACAACGTGGCGTCGACCACCCCAGCCACACGCACGGAATAATGTGAGGTATTTGTCATGGCCACTGCCGACAGCAACACCGCTACACCTACCCAAGACAGCAACCCGCGCAAGCGCAAAGTCATGCTTATCGGCCTGACGCTGATCGTCATCCTCTGCGTCGTGGGCGTATGGGGCTGGTATGAGTTCTACGGGCGCTTCAACGAAAGCACCGACGACGCCTACGTGAACGGCAACGTGGTGGAAATCACCCCGCTGGTCACCGGCACGGTGGTCAGCATCGGCGCCGACGATGGCGACCTGGTCCACGAGGGTCAGGTGCTGATCAACTTTGACCCGAACGATGCCGCGGTCGGCCTGCAAAGCGCCCAGGCCAATCTGGCGCGCACGGTGCGGCAGGTGCGTGGCTTGTACAGCAACGTCGACGGCATGAAAGCCCAGGTCAATGCGCAGAAAGCCGATGTGCAGACCGCACAGGACAACTACAACCGCCGCAAAACCCTGGCCCAGGGCGGGGCGATTTCCCAGGAAGAACTGTCCCACGCCCGTGACACGCTCACAGCGGCCAAAAACGCCCTGACCAACCTTGAGCAGCAGCTCAAAACCAGCAACGCCCTGGTGGACGACACGGTGATCTCGTCCCACCCGGATGTGCAGGCCGCCGCCGCGCAATTGCGCCAGGCCTACCTGGCCAATGCGCGCAGCACCCTGATCGCGCCGGTCACCGGCTACGTGGCCAAACGCACCGTGCAACTGGGTCAGCGCGTGCAGCCCGGTACCGCGTTGATGGCGGTGATCCCGCTGAACCAGTTGTGGATCGACGCCAACTTCAAGGAAACCCAACTGCGTGATATGCGTATTGGCCAGCCGGTGGACATCGAGTCGGATATCTACGGCAGCGACGTCAAGTACAGCGGCACGGTCGACAGCCTCGGCGCCGGTACCGGCAGCGCGTTTGCCCTGCTGCCGGCGCAGAACGCCACGGGTAACTGGATCAAGATCGTGCAACGGGTGCCGGTGCGTATCCACATCAATGCCGAGGAACTGGCCAGGCACCCGCTGCGCGTGGGCTTGAGCACCGTGGTCAATGTGGACCTGCACGACCAGAGCGGTCCGGTACTGGCGCAACAGGCGCCGCAAAAAGCCTCGTTCACCACCACTGTATATGACCGCCAATTGGCCGAGGCTGACGCCATGATCACCCAGTTGATCCATGACAACAGCCTCGCCGCACCGAAGGCTGTGCAACGCTGATGAGCAATAACGCCTCCTTCACGCCGCCCAGCCTGTTGATGGCCACTATTGGCCTGTCGCTGGCGACCTTTATGCAGGTGCTCGACACCACCATCGCCAACGTGGCGTTGCCGACTATTTCCGGCAACCTGGGCGTGAGTTCGGAGCAGGGCACCTGGGTCATCACCTCGTTTGCGGTGAGCAACGCCATCGCCTTGCCGCTCACCGGCTGGTTGAGCCGGCGCTTTGGCGAGGTGAAGCTGTTTCTGTGGGCGACCGTGCTGTTTGTGCTGGCGTCGTTTCTCTGCGGTATCTCCACCTCGATGCCTGAACTGATCGGCTTTCGGGTGTTGCAAGGCCTGGTCGCGGGGCCGTTGTACCCGATGACCCAGACCCTGTTGATTGCGGTCTACCCGCCCGCGAGGCGCGGCATGGCCCTGGCGTTGCTGGCGATGGTCACGGTGGTGGCGCCAATTGCCGGACCGATCCTTGGTGGCTGGATCACCGACAGCTACAGCTGGCCATGGATTTTCTTTATCAACGTGCCCATCGGCATCTTTGCCGTGATGGTGGTGCGCGCGCAGTTGAAGAAACGTCCGGTAGTCACCAGTTACCAGCCGATGGACTACGTGGGCCTGCTCAGCTTGATCGTCGGGGTCGGTGCGTTGCAGATCATCCTCGACAAGGGCAACGACCTGGATTGGTTTGAATCGAACTTCATCATCATGGGGGCGACTATCTCGGTGATTGCCCTGGCGGTGTTCATCATCTGGGAAATGACCGACAAACACCCTGTGGTCAACCTGCGCCTGTTTGCCTACCGCAACTTTCGCATCGGCACCATTGTGTTGATCCTGGGCTACTCGGGGTTCTTCGGTATCAACCTGATTCTGCCGCAGTGGCTGCAGACCCAGATGGGCTACACCGCCACCTGGGCCGGGCTGGCGGTGGCGCCGATCGGCATCCTGCCGGTGCTGATGTCGCCGTTCGTGGGCAAGTACGCGCATAAATTCGACCTGCGCCTGCTGGCGGGCCTGGCGTTTCTGGCGATCGGCCTGAGCTGCTTCATGCGTGCCGGTTTCACCAATGAGGTGGACTTCACCCACATCGCCCTGGTGCAACTGTTCATGGGGATCGGCGTGGCGCTGTTCTTTATGCCGACCTTGAGCATCTTGATGTCCGACCTGCCACCGCACCAGATTGCCGACGGCGCGGGTCTTGCCACCTTCCTGCGCACATTGGGCGGCAGCTTTGCGGCGTCGCTCACCACGTGGATCTGGATTCGTCGGGCCGACCAGCACCATGCGTACATGAGCGAAAACATGACCACCTACGACTCGGCCACCCGTGACGCGTTGCAGGCGCTCGGAGGGGCAGGGCACAAGGCGTATGCGCAACTGGACCAGATCCTCACCAGCCAGGCATACATGATGTCCACCGTGGATTACTTCACGTTGATGGGGTGGATGTTCATGGCATTGATGTTGTTGGTATGGCTGGCCAAGCCGCCGTTTGGGGCGAAGGCGGGGCCGGAGGCAAGCGGCCACTGATCTGCAAAGATTGGAATGCAACCAACGGTGGCAGTTGGCTTGCTTGCGATAGCAGCACCTCGGTGTTCTTGTTACACCGAGGTGCCTGCATCGCGGGCAAGCCCGGCTCCCACAGGCAACGCCAACTGCGGCTTGACGAAGTCAAATGCCGCCAGTTGGAAGCCTTGCTCATCCACCTGCAACGCCCAGCCTTGCTTGTCCCAATCCCCCAGCACAATGCGCTTGGCCGCCTGATCGCCAATCTGCAATTTATGGATCGCAGGGCGGTGCGTATGGCCGTGGACCAGGGTGCGCACGCCAAATTGTTGCATCAGCCGCGGCACTTCCTCGGGGGTGACGTCGACAATATCGTTGGTCTTCATGCGCGTTTGCGCACGGCTTTCGCTGCGCAGCTTGCGCGCCAGTTTATGGCGGGTGCGCAAGGGCAGGTGGCGCAGGATAAACAGCACGATCGGGTTACGCAGGATGCGGCGCAGCTTCATATAGCCCACATCGCGGGTGCAGAGGCTGTCGCCGTGCATCAACAGCACGGGTTCGCCATGCAACTGCACGACACTCGGGTCCTTGAGCAAGGTAGCGCCTGCAGCGTTGCAGAATGCCTTGCCGATCAGGAAATCGCGGTTGCCGTGCATGATAAAAATCGGGGTGCCGCTGTCGCTCAGCTCACGCAGCGCTTCGCAGATCGAACGCTGGAACGCGCTCATCCCATCGTCGCCAATCCAGGCTTCAAAAAAATCCCCCAGAATGTACAACGCCTGGGCACCACGGGCGCGGCCGTGGAGCAGATCCAGAAACGCCCGGGTGATGTCCGGGCGCTCCTCTTCCAGATGCAAATCTGAAATCAGCAATATCACCCAACGATCTCGGCTTTCTCGACGATAACGTCTTCTGCTGGAACGTCCTGGTGACCGGCTTTGGACGTGGTGGACACGCCTTTGATTTTGTCGACCACGTCCTGGCCTTCGGTGACTTTACCGAACACCGCGTAACCCCAACCCTGCACGTTCTTGCCGCTGTGGTTCAGGAAGGCGTTGTCGGCCACGTTGATGAAGAACTGCGCGGAGGCCGAATGCGGCTCCATGGTACGGGCCATGGCGACGGTGTACTTGTCGTTGGAAAGGCCGTTGTCCGCTTCGTTCTGGATGCTTGGGCGCTTGTCTTTCTTTTCTTTCATGCCTGGCTCGAAACCACCGCCCTGGATCATGAAGTTGCCGATGACACGGTGGAAAACGGTGTTTTCGTAGTGGCCGGCGTTCACGTACTCGATGAAATTGGCGACGGTGATCGGCGCTTTCTCGGCGTTCAGCTCGATGACGATGTCACCGTGGTTGGTGGTCAGTTTGACTTGAGTCATGTTCACTACTCTTTCAGGGAATTCGTGGGTTTGGGCGAATAAACGCTTTACCTGTCTGGCTAAACGGCGGCCAAGGCGCGCAGTTTAGCGTGCCCGCCAGGAATTTCGAGGTGGTTTTTCACCGCCCATGCAATAAAAACAGCAGTTTTTGACCGTGCGCTGTCAGCGGCTTGACAGCATCAGCTATGATAACGGCTTTGTTTTATCTGGCCTCCACCGGCCACGTACCTGTCTGTTCAAGGATCCTATGAGCAAGCCCACTGTCGACCCTACCTCGAATTCCAAGGCCGGACCTGCCGTTCCGGTCAATTTCCTGCGCCCGATCATCCAGGCGGACCTGGATTCGGGCAAGCACACGCAGATCGTCACCCGCTTCCCGCCAGAGCCCAACGGCTATCTGCACATCGGTCACGCCAAGTCGATCTGTGTGAACTTCGGCCTGGCCCAGGAGTTTGGTGGCGTCACGCACCTGCGTTTCGACGACACCAACCCGGCCAAGGAAGACCAGGAATACATCGATGCCATCGAAAGCGACGTGAAGTGGCTGGGCTTCGAATGGTCCGGTGAAGTGCGCTACGCCTCGCAGTATTTCGACCAGTTGCACGACTGGGCCGTCGAGCTGATCAAGGCCGGCAAGGCTTACGTTGATGACCTGAGCCCGGAGCAAGCCAAGGAATACCGTGGCACGCTGACCGAGCCCGGCAAGAACAGCCCGTTCCGCGATCGTTCGGTAGAGGAGAACCTGGACCTGTTCGCCCGCATGCGTGCCGGTGAGTTCCCGGACGGCGCCCGCGTGCTGCGCGCCAAGATCGACATGGCCTCGCCGAACATGAACCTGCGCGACCCGATCATGTACCGCATCCGCCACGCCCATCACCACCAGACCGGTGACAAGTGGTGCATCTACCCGAACTACGACTTCACCCACGGTCAGTCGGACGCTATCGAAGGCATTACCCACTCCATCTGCACGCTGGAGTTCGAAAGCCATCGCCCGCTGTACGAGTGGTTCCTGAGCAACCTGCCGGTGCCGGCCCAGCCGCGCCAGTACGAGTTCAGTCGTCTGAACCTGAACTACACCATCACCAGCAAGCGCAAGCTCAAACAACTGGTCGATGAGAAGCACGTGCATGGCTGGGACGACCCGCGCATGTCGACGCTGTCGGGCTTCCGCCGTCGCGGCTACACCCCGGCGTCGATCCGTAACTTCTGCGACATGGTCGGCACCAACCGTTCCGACGGCGTGGTCGACTTCGGCATGCTCGAGTTCAGCATCCGCCAGGACCTCGATGCGAACGCGCCGCGCGCCATGTGCGTGCTGCGTCCGTTGAAAGTCGTGATCACCAACTACCCGCAAGACAAGGTCGACCACCTCGAACTGCCGCGTCATCCGCAGAACGAAGCATTGGGTGTGCGCAAGCTGCCGTTCGCCCGTGAAATCTACATCGACCGTGACGACTTCATGGAAGAGCCGCCAAAAGGCTACAAGCGCCTGGAGCCCAATGGCGAAGTGCGCCTGCGCGGCAGCTACGTGATCCGTGCCGACGAAGCGATCAAGG
This sequence comes from Pseudomonas sp. EYE_354, assembly GCF_023148575.1. Classification (NCBI taxonomy): domain Bacteria; kingdom Pseudomonadati; phylum Pseudomonadota; class Gammaproteobacteria; order Pseudomonadales; family Pseudomonadaceae; genus Pseudomonas; species Pseudomonas sp. EYE_354. The sequence goes on along the minus strand of NZ_JAHXNQ010000007.1, from coordinate 134,014 downwards.
ACGCCGACGGCAACATCGTCGAACTGCGTTGCTCGTACGACCCGGAAACCCTGGGCAAGAACCCTGAAGGCCGCAAGGTCAAGGGTGTGGTCCACTGGGTGCCGGCCGCGGCCAGCATCGAGTGCGAAGTGCGTCTGTACGATCGTCTGTTCCGTTCTCCAAACCCGGAGAAGGCCGAAGACAGCGCGAGTTTCCTCGACAACATCAACCCTGACTCCCTGCAAGTACTCACTGGTTGTCGTGCCGAGCCATCGCTTGGCGACGCACAGCCGGAAGACCGTTTCCAGTTCGAGCGCGAAGGTTACTTCTGCGCGGATATCAAGGACTCCAAACCTGGTCATCCGGTCTTCAACCGTACCGTGACCTTGCGTGATTCGTGGGGCCAGTGATTTTCTAAGGAAGCCGTTGTGCTAACGATCTACAACACACTCAGCAAGACCAAAGAAGTCTTCAAGCCGCTCGATGGCAACAAGGTGCGCATGTACGTGTGCGGCATGACCGTGTACGACTACTGCCACATCGGCCACGGCCGCAGCATGGTTGCCTTCGACCTGGTGACCCGCTGGTTGCGGTTCAGCGGCTATGACTTGACCTATGTGCGCAACATCACCGACATCGACGACAAGATCATCAACCGCGCCAATGAAAACGGCGAGGCGTTCGACGCGCTCACCGAGCGCATGATCGCCGCGATGCACGAGGACGAGGCCCGCCTCAACATCCTCAAGCCGGACATGGAACCGCGTGCCACGGACCACATCCCTGGCATGCACGCGATGATCCAGACCCTGATCGACAAGGGTTACGCCTACGCCCCAGGCAACGGCGACGTGTACTACCGCGTCGCCAAGTTCATGGGCTACGGCAAGCTGTCGCGCAAAAAGATCGAAGACCTGCGCATCGGTGCGCGCATCGAAGTCGATGAAGCCAAGCAGGACCCGCTCGACTTCGTGCTGTGGAAAGCCACCAAGCCGGGCGAGCCGAGCTGGCAGTCGCCGTGGGGCGCCGGGCGTCCGGGCTGGCACATCGAATGCTCGGTGATGTCCACCTGCTGCCTGGGCGAGACCTTCGACATTCATGGCGGCGGCAGCGATTTGGAGTTCCCGCACCACGAAAACGAAATCGCTCAAAGCGAAGCCGCGACCGGCAAGACCTACGCCAACGCCTGGATGCACTGCGGCATGATCCGCATCAATGGCGAGAAGATGTCCAAGTCCTTGAACAACTTCTTCACCATTCGCGACGTGCTGGAAAAGTACCACCCGGAAGTGGTGCGCTACCTGCTGGTGTCCAGCCACTACCGCAGCGCCATCAACTACTCGGAAGACAACCTTAAGGACGCCAAAGGCGCCCTGGAGCGGTTCTACCACGCGTTGAAGGGCCTTCCAGTGGTCGCACCCGCCGGCGGCGAAGCGTTCGTGGCACGCTTCACCGAAGTCATGAACGACGACTTCGGCACCCCCGAAGCCTGCGCGGTGCTGTTCGAGATGGTGCGCGAGATCAACCGCCTGCGCGAGAGCGACCTCGACGCGGCGGCAGGTCTGGCAGCGCGCCTCAAAGAACTGGCCAGCGTGCTGGGCGTGCTGCAGATGGAAGCCGACGAGTTCCTGCAAGCCGGCGCTGAAGGGCGTGTGGATGCGGCTGAGGTCGATGCGCTGATTCAGGCGCGTTTGGCCGCCCGAGCAGGCAAGGACTGGGCGGAGTCCGACCGTATCCGTGACCAACTGACCGCAATGGGTGTGGTGTTGGAAGACGGGAAGGGTGGGACGACGTGGCGGTTGGCTGATCAGGATTGATCGTTGAACGCTGAATGAAAAAAACCCCGAAGTGTTCGGGGTTTTTTTTCGTTGTAAAACCGGCCGACAACCCTAAAACGGCGTTGGAAATGGCTGCGATCCAACCGTAGAAGGGTGCGCGTCTCAGCGCTCAGCGGCGGCTGCTGACCTCGGCCGGCACATCATCACCGGCCATGCGCTTGCGAAACAGCGCCGTCCGTGCCAACAGCAACGTGGTCACGGGCACGGTGATCGACAACAAAATCGGGATCAACCAGCCATGCAATACCGGCCCGGATTTGAGCACCGAAAAATAGATGATCGAGGCCAGCGCCACGCACCACGCGCCCAACGTCGAGGCCAGTGCCGGTGGGTGCATGCGCTGAAAGAAGTCTTTCATGCGCAGCAAGCCAATCGCGCCGATCAGTGCGAACACGCTGCTCAACACCAGCAGCAGCGCGACGACGATTTCCATCCATAACGGCATCATTCAATCACCTCCCCACGCAGCAGGAATTTGGCCAGAGCAAACGAGCCCACGAAGCCGAACAGCGCGATCAACAGCGCCGCTTCAAAGTAAGTGTCACTGGCGTAACGAATGCCCAGCACCAGCATCATCAGCATCGCCAGGATGTACAGGTAGTCCAGCGCCAGGACGCGGTCCTGGGCCGAAGGGCCTTTGAACAGGCGGATCAGCGTCAGCACCATGGCCAGGGAGAACAGGAACAGGCTGAACAAAATTGCATTGGAGAGCAGGGCACTCATTCGAAGATCTCCATCAGAGGCCGTTCGTAGGCGCTTTTGAAATGGGCGATGAAGGCCGCTTCGTCCTCCAGATCGAAGACGTGCAACAGCAGGATGCTGCGGTCCAGGGCCAGTTCCGACCAGATGGTGCCGGGCACCACGGTGGTGATCATCGACAGGGCTGCCAGACCGTTGGCGTCACGCAGGTCTAGGGGGATCTTGATAAAGCGCGAGCGCGGTGGCCGCGAGCCGCAGGTGAGCACGCCCCAGGCCACTTGCAGGTTGGAGATGATCACATCGCGACCGACCAACAAGAACAGGCGGATGATCATGCCGGGGCGGCGGATGCGGATCGGCAGCGGACGCAGCGGCGCCATCAGCAGCGGCGCAAGAACACCCAATAAGGCGCCGAGCAGCAGGTTGCCGGGGCTGACCGACAGGTTGAGCACCAGCCACAGCACCCACAGGGCCAGCGATAGCCACGGAGCAGGGAGCAGGCGGTTCATGGCTGTACCTCCATGGCGGCGGTCTTGGCTTCAGGGCTCGGCACCGGTCGCGTGGCCATGACGGCCATCACGTAACGCTCCGGGTTGTTCAGGCTGTCGGCGGTGGCCTGGGTGTAGCGCATCAACGGTTCGGCCTTGAAGGTCAGCAGAATGCTCAGGCCCAGCAGGAAGAAGATCGGCACGCACTCGTAGCGGCGCAGCAACGGCGATGGGCGCTCCTCTGGGGTCCAGAAGCGCTGGATGCCCAGGCGGGCGAAAGCGATCAACGAGGCCAGGCCGGACAGGATCAGCAATGCCATCAGGCCCCATGCCGCAGGGCGAATCGGGCCTTCCAGGCCGCTGCCCAGGCCCAATGGGTTGACCAGCGCGCTCAACAGGCTGAGCTTGCCGATAAATCCGGACAATGGCGGCATACCAATGATCAGCAGCGCGCAGGCGACAAAGCTCAAGCCAAGGAAGGCCATGGTCCACGGAATCACCTGGCCGATCACGGCTTTCTGCTCGTCATCCAGGTTCACCCCAGGGCGCGGATGCAGGGACTCCATGGCTTTGGGCAGCGCATCGATTTCCTCATCCAGCGGCAGGTCATTGGCCGAGCGCGAACGCTCGATCAGCTCGGCCAGCAGGAATAGCGCACTCAACGCCAGCGTCGAGCTGACCAGATAGAACAGCGCTCCAGCGGTCAGGCTCGGCTGGGCAAAACCCACCGCCGACAGCAGGATCCCGGCCGACACCAGAATGCTCAGGCTGGCCATCCGCTCGAGCCGCTGCGCCGCCAGCATCGCCAGCCCCGCGCAGACGATGGTGGCCATGCCGCCGTACACCAGCCAGTCGCCGCCAAACAACGCCGACGCGCCGGCCTGACCGGAGAACAGCAAGGTCCACAGGCGCAGCACGGTGTACACGCCGACTTTGGTCATGATCGCAAACATCGCCGCCACCGGCGCACTGGCCGAGGAATAGGCAGGGGCCAGCCAGAAGTTCAGTGGCCACATGCCGGCCTTGGCCAGGAAGGCGGTGGCCAGGATGGCCGCGCCGGCATGCAGCAGGCCGCGGTCAGCTTCGGGGACTAACGGGATCTTCAGCGCCAGGTCGGCGAAGTTCAGCGTACCGGTGACGCCATAGACCATCGCCGCGCCAATCAGGAACAGCGACGAGGCCAGCAGGTTGATCGCGATGTAATGCAGCCCCGACGACACCCGCGCGCGGCCCGAGCCGTGCAGCATCAAGCCGTAGGAGGCCGCGAGCAGCACCTCGAAAAACACGAACAGGTTGAACAGGTCGGCGGTGAGGAAGGCGCCGTACAGGCCCATCATCTGCACCTGAAACAACGCATGGAAGCTGGTGCCGGCCCGGTCCCAGCGGGCCATGGCGAACAGCAGCGCACTCACGCCGATGATCCCGGTCAGCACCAGCATCAGCGCCGACAGCTGGTCCACCACCAGCACAATGCCGAACGGCACCTGCCAGTTGCCCGGCAGGTACACGCCGACGGAGCCGGGGCCGCCTTGTTGCGTCCAGTACAGCAGCAACACCGCGATGCCCAGGCCGATCAGGCTGGAGAACAGATTGATCTTGGCTTTGAGCGGGCGACGCTTTTCGCCGAGCATCAACATCAGCCCGGCGGTGAGCAGGGGCAGCAGGATCGGGGCGACGATCAGTTGGTTGACCCAATTCATTCCTTGGGCTCCCGGCCGTCCACGTGATCCGTGCCGGTCAGGCCACGGGACGCCAGCAGCACCACCAGGAATAATGCGGTCATGGCGAAGCTGATCACGATGGCCGTGAGTACCAGCGCCTGGGGCAACGGGTCGGTGTAGTTGAGCAGGTCCTGCGGCACGCCGTCCTTAATGATCGGCTCCTTGCCGATAAACAGGCTGCCCATACTGAAAATGAACAGGTTGACCCCATACGACAACAGGCACAGCCCCATCACCACCTGGAATGTCCGTGGGCGCAGGATCAACCAGACGCCGGAGGCCGCCAGGACCCCAATGGCAATTGCGATGACTTCTTCCATCAGGCGGCTCCTTCCGTTACGGCGACGACTTTGGTCTGATTGCTCGGTTTGTGCGCGCGCACCGATTGGTGGCCCAGGGCGGTGAGCATCAGCAGGGTTGAACCGACCACCATCGCGTACACGCCGACGTCGAAGAACAACGCGCTGGCGACATGAATATCCCCGAGCACCGGCAGGCTGAAATGCCAGGTGTGGGTGGTGAGGAACGGGTACCCGACAAACAGTGCGCCGAGCCCGGTCAGGGTCGCCGACAGCAGGCCGAAGCCCATCCAGCGCATCGGCCGCAGGCTCATCTGCGCTTCGACCCACTGCGTACCGGCCACCATGTATTGCAGGATGAACGCCACCGACATCACCAACCCGGCGACAAAACCGCCGCCCGGTTGATTGTGGCCGCGCATGAACAGGTAGAACGACACCACCAGCGCGATCGGCAGCAGCAGGCGTACCAGAACCGCCGGCGCCATCATGAAGCCCAGGGCGGTGTCGCTGGCCTGGCGCGGGTTGACCAGATCAGTGGCCACGTCCGGTGCCAGTTGGCGCTGTTGCGCGGGCAGTTGCATGCTTTCCTTGGACGGGCGGAAGCGCCGCAGCAGGGCATACACGGTGAGCGCCACCGCGCCGAGCACGGTGATCTCGCCCAGCGTGTCGAAACCGCGGAAGTCCACCAGCATCACGTTCACCACATTGCTGCCGCCGCCTTCGGGCAGGGCACGGCTCAAGTAGAACGACGAGATGTCGTTGGGCGTCTGGCGCGTCAGCATCGCGTAGGACAGCAGCGCCATGCCGCCGCCCACCACGGTGGACAGCAGGAAGTCGCGCAGGCGGCGAATGCGCGCCTTGCGCAGCGAACCGGGCAGTGGCGACACCTCCTCGATCCGCCGAGGCAGCCAGCGCAGGCCGAGCAGGATCAGCACGGTGGTCACCACCTCGACCACCAGTTGCGTCAACGCCAGGTCCGGCGCCGAGAACCAGACGAAGGTGACGCAGGTCATCAGGCCGCACACGCTGACCATGGTCAGGGCCGCCAGCCGGTGATATTTGGCCTGCCAGGCGGCGCCCAGGGCGCATGCGATCGCCAGCAACCATAGGGTGACGAAGACGATGGAACCCGGAATTTTCGGGCGGTCGCCCCAACTGAGGCCACTGTTGAGCATCGGCACCGTGGCCCCGACCACCGCCACCAGTACCAGCAGGAACAATTGGGTTTGCAGGCGCTTGGTGCTGATGCGTTTCTCGATCTTGCGCACCCCGCGCATCATCACCACCAGGCTGCGCTCGAACATGCGCTTGCCGTTGAAGTAGCTGATGACCGGCGGGTACTTGAAGCGCCCGCGCTTGAGCTGTTTGCGCAGCATCAGGTAGAGCACCACGCCGCCGGTCATGGCCACCAGGCTCATGATCATCGGTGCGTTCCAGCCGTGCCAGATCGCCAGGCTGTACTCGGGCAGTACACCGCCCACCACGGGCAGGGCGGCGGCAGCGAGGATCGAGCCGACTACCTGGGCCGGGAATATCCCCACCAACAGGCAGGTGAACACCAGCAACTCAACCGGCGCGCGCATCCAGCGTGGCGGTTCGTGAGGCGTGTGGGGCAGGTCGGTGGCAGGCGGGCCGAAGAACACATCGACGGTAAAACGCAGGGCGTACGCCACGCTGAAGGTGCCGGCGATGGTTGCAATCATCGGCAGGGCGATTTCCACCCACTGGGTTGCCGAGATAAACACGGTTTCGGCGAAGAACATCTCTTTGGACAGGAAACCATTGAGCAATGGCACGCCGGCCATCGACGCACTGGCCACCATGGCCAGGGTTGCGGTAAACGGGATCAGCTTGACCAGGCCGCTGAGCTTGCGGATATCCCGCGTGCCGCTTTCGTGGTCGATGATGCCCGCCGCCATGAACAGCGAGGCCTTGAAGGTGGCATGGTTGAGGATATGGAACACCGCCGCGACAGCGGCCAGCGGGCTGTTGAGCCCCAACAGCAGGGTGATCAGCCCGAGGTGGCTGATGGTGGAGTAGGCCAGCAGGCCTTTGAGGTCGTTCTGGAACATGGCGCAATAAGCGCCGAGGAGGAGGGTGAGCGCGCCGGCACCGCCGACGATCCAAAACCATTCTTCGCTGCCCGACAGCGACGGCCACAGGCGGGCCAGCAGGAACACGCCGGCCTTCACCATCGTCGCCGAATGCAGATAGGCCGAAACCGGAGTGGGTGCCGCCATGGCGTGAGGCAGCCAGAAGTGGAACGGGAACTGCGCGCTTTTGCTCAAGGCGCCAATCAGCACCAGCACGAGCATTACCGGATACAGCGAATGCGCGCGGATCTGCGCGCCCGCCGCCAGCACCTGGTCCAGGTCATAGCTGCCGACGATATGCCCCAGCAGCATCACCCCGGCCAGCAGGCACAGACCGCCCGCGCCGGTGACCATCAACGCCATGTAGGCACCGCGTCGTGCGTCGGAGCGGTGATGCCAATAGCCGATCAACAGGAACGAGAACAGGCTGGTCAGTTCCCAGAAAAACACGATCTGGACCAGGTTGCCGGAGATCACCAGACCGAGCATGGCGCCCATAAAGGCCAGGAAAAACGCGAAGAATCGCGGCACCGGGTCGTCCGGTGACATGTAGTAGCGCGCATACAGCGATACCAGCGCGCCGATGCCGAGCACCAGCATCGAGAACAGCCAGGCGAAGCCATCCATGCGCAACACGAAGTTAAGGCCGAGGCTGGGCAGCCACGTGAATTCTTCGCGGATCACGCCACCGTAGGCGATCTGGGGGTAGAGCAGGGCAACTTGAACGGTCCCGACCAGGGCGACAAGGCCGGCCAGCAGGGATTCGGTGTTACGTGCGTTGTGCGGCAGCAAGGCCGCCAGACAGCTGCCAATGAATGGCAGAAGCAGTAGAACTATCAGGGACATAGGCTTCTAATCTGCGGGAGTTTGGGATGCATCATACGTGCCGCTTTCTCGATCACCAAACGGCAAGATGTGGCAGGATCCTACGGAGGCAGTAGAAAGCAGCTACAAGTTATACGCTGCAAGCTCGCGACCGAGCGTATATGGCTTGCAGCGCGCAACTCAACCTATCACCCCAGATTCTTCGGCTCCACAACGTCTTGCGCATCGCCAGCTTCCGAGCTGCTCCTCTTCATCTCACTCACAATCACCGCCATCACGATCAAGGCCGCCCCCAGCATCGCAATCGGCGGGAAGCGCTCCCCGGCGATTCGCCCAACGACCCCGGCCCACACCGGCTCGCCGGCATAAATCAAGGTGGCGCGGGTCGGCGAGACACTTTGCTGCGCCCAGTTCATCGCCACCTGGATCACCGCGCTGGTCAAGCCCAGGCCCATCGCGCTGAACAGCAGCAACCACGAAAACCCCGGCAGCGCCTCGCCCATCGGTACCACCATCAAAAACGACAACAGCGAAGCGGTGGCCAGTTGCACCACGGTGACCCGACGCACATCCACCTGCCCGGCAAAGGCGCTGATCAGGATGATTTCGGCGGCAATCGCGATGGCGCCGATCAGGGTGGCGATTTCACCAGGGCTGAAATTCAGCGAGGCCCCCGCCGGCCCGGTCAACAGCATCAACCCGGCAAACGCCAGCATGATGCCGATGCTGGGCATCAGGCCCGGACGACGGCCCAGCACCAGCCATTGCAGCAACGGCACAAACGGCACATACAGCGCGGTGATAAACGCCGACTGGCTGCTTAGGATCGTTTGCAGGCCAATGGTCTGCAAGCCGTAGCCAAACATGATCGCCACGCCGATAAACACCCCCGCCTTCAATTCAAACAAGGTCAGATCGCGCAGCGTACGCAAAGAAAAGAAGCCGACCACAATCGCCGCTGCGGCAAAACGCAGACCCACGAAAAACATCGGCCCGCTCACGGAAATGGCGTGCTGTACCAGCAAAAACGTGCCGCCCCAGATCATGGTGATGAACACCAGAATGCATTCGGCTTTACTGAAGCGGTTAAAACGCGAAGAGGAGGTCGGGCTGGTCATGGCGGCTCTGGTCTTGCAAGGGAAAGGCACGGACCGCACAATGCGCCGCACGCTGGGCAGTATACTGCGCACACCCACCCACTGAGCAATATAGTGCACAAAGAAAATCCACACCGGGCTTCGGTCCTGCAACACGTCAGCCAGAACGTGCGTCGCCTGCGCCACGCCGCCGACCTGAGCCAGACCGCGCTTTCGGAGAAGTCCGGGGTGAGCCGGCGCATGCTGGTGGCCATCGAAGCCGGCGAGAAAAACGTCAGCCTGTCGACCCTCGACCGCGTGGCCGAAGCGCTGGAGGTGGCCTTCAGCGACCTGATCCAGGCGCCGGATGCGCCCGACCACAGCCGTATCAACGAGCTGGCCTGGGCCGGCGAGATCCCCGGCAGTAAAGCCGTGCTGCTGGCCAGAGCCACTGCGCGCCGTGAAGTCGAGTTGTGGGAGATGCGCCTGGAGCCGGGCGATTGCTACAGCCCGGACCCCGACCCGGAAGGCTGGAGCGTGCAGGTGTTTGTGTTCGAAGGTTGCCTGACGCTGCTGGTGGGGAATGAAGAAAACCGGGTCGCCGCGGGTGAGTTTTTCATGTTTGCCAGCCGCCAGGTCCATGGCTATCGCAATGAAGGTGAGGTGGCCGTGCGCTTCGTTCGCAACGTGGTGCTCTAACTGTCCGCCAGGCAACAGTGGATGCACAGTTTGCTGGTTTGAGCCGCGCTCGGCGCCGCCGATTGACCAGCAACCCGCTGATTTTATTGATGATTAAATTCAGGCACGACTCCTGCAATCACCCAGGTATTCCCTCGGAGCCTGGAGTCGGCCCATGTCAGCCCACCCTCAACACCCTGCCCATCTCATCCGCTCTGACGCGCAAGCCATCGAGGTCGCCACCCGGCTGGCCGAGCGCTTTGCCGTCGACGCCAGCGCGCGCGACCGCGAGCGACGCCTGCCGGTGGCCGAACTCGATGAGTTTTCCGCCAGCGGCCTGTGGGGTATCACCGTACCCAAGGCCTATGGCGGCGCCGGTGTGTCCTATGTAACCGTGGCCGAGGTGATCAAGTTGATCTCCGCCGCCGACCCGTCCCTGGGGCAGATTCCGCAGAATCACCTCGGTGTGGTGGATATCCTGTTGCAAACCGGCACCGAGGCCCAAAAGCGCTATTACTTCGACAAGGTGCTGGCGGGCTACCGTTTCGGCAACGCTTTCTCCGAGGCCAACAGCAAAAACGCCGGGACCTTTGATACCCAGATTCGGTTTGACGGCGACAGGGCATACATCCACGGCGAAAAGTTCTACTGCACCGGCGCGTTGTTCGCCCACATCGTGCCCACCGTAGGAAACAACGAGCAGGGCCAGGCGTTTATCGGCTTCGTCGAACGTGATGCACCTGGCCTCACAGTGATCGACAACTGGGACGGTTTCGGCCAACGCACCACCGCCAGCGGTGGCGTGATCCTCGACGGGGTGAGCGTGCCGTTGAGCGCGGTGATCCCCGCCCATCTGGCGTTTGACCAGCCCACCGCCGATGGCCCGATTTCGCAGATCATTCAGGCGGCGGTCGACACCGGCATCGCCTTGGGCGCACTTGAACAGGCCAAGATCTACGCCCGCCAGGCACGGCCGTGGATCGACAGTCAGCAGGAGCACGGCTGGCAAGACCCGTTCACCATTGCCGCCATCGGCGACCTGGAGTGGCGCGTGCACGGCACCGAGGCGATCCTGGCCAAGGCCGGCATCGCGGTGGACCAGGCTCTGGCGCAACCCAATGAAGACACCGTGGCCAACGCCTCGCTGGTGGTGGCTCAGGCCAAAGTGCTCTCGGCCGAAACCGCCTTGCTCGCCAGCAGCAAGCTGTTCGAACTGGCCGGCACCCGTTCGGTCACGTCCAAGCACAACCTCGACCGCTTCTGGCGCAACGCACGCACCCACACCCTGCACGACCCGGCCCGCTGGAAATACCACCTGATCGGCAACTTCGTGCTCAACGGCGTTAAACCTGCGCGCCACGCCTGGAACTGAGGACCTGACCATGACCGCACTGACCCTCGCCCGCCAACTGCTGGACAGCACCCGTCGCCATGTCGAACACAGCGACGACCCCTACGTCATCAGCCGTTTCGGCGACTTGCAGATCCGCGTCGACGTCGCCGCCGCCTTGCTTGAACGCGCCGCCAGCCATCCGAGCCCGGTGGCCGCCACCGAGGCGCAAATCGCCGCCGCCGAAGCCCTGATTGCCACCAGCAATGCTGAATTCGAACTCACCGGCCAACGCACGACGTTGCCATCAACCCTGGATGACCCCTTGCGCTGGAAATACCAGGTCGTCGGCAACTACCACCTCAACGGAGTGTTGTGATGCCCCGTGAAATCCGCCTGAACGCCTTCGACATGAACTGCGTGGGCCACCAATCGCCCGGCCTGTGGGCACACCCGCATGACCGTTCGTGGCAGTACAAAGACCTCGACTACTGGACCGACCTGGCCAAAATCCTTGAGCGCGGCAAGTTCGACGGCCTGTTCATCGCCGACGTGCTGGGCATCTATGACGTGTACAACGGCAACGGTGACGCGGCGATTCGCCAGGCCACCCAGGTGCCGGTCAACGACCCGCTGTCGTTGATCGCGCCGATGGCACTGGTCACCGAGCACCTGGGGTTTGGCCTCACGGCGTCATTGTCCTTCGAGCACCCGTACCCGTTTGCCCGCCGTCTTTCGACCCTGGACCACCTGACCAAGGGCCGCATCGGCTGGAACATCGTGACGTCCTACCTGGAAAGCGGCGCCAAGAACCTCGGGCAGAAGGCCCAGACCGAACATGACGCGCGCTATGACTATGCCGAGGAATACCTGGAGGTTTGCTACAAACTCTGGGAAGGCAGTTGGGAAGAGGGCGCAGTGCTGCGTGACCGCGAACGTCGGGTGTTCAGCGACCCGAGCAAAATTCACGAGATCCGTCACGTCGGCAAACACTTCCAGGTGCCCGGCATTCATCTGTGCGAGCCGTCCCCGCAACGCACGCCAGTGCTGTATCAGGCCGGGGCCTCCAGCCGCGGCAAACAGTTCGCCGCCGAGCAGGCCGAGTGCGTGTTTGTCGCCGCGCCGTCCAAGGTGCTGCTGAAAAAGACCGTCGCCGATATCCGCCGCCGTGCCGCCGAGGCCGGGCGTGATCCGAAGAAAATTCTGATCTTCAATCTGCAGACGGTGATCGTCGACGAGACCGACGCCAAGGCCAAGGCCAAGTTCGACGACTACAAGTCCTACGTCAGCTACGAAGGGGCGATGGCGCTGATCTCCGGCTGGACCGGCATCGACTTCAGCCAGTTCAAGCCCAACGAGCCGCTTAAACACGTGCACACCAACGCGATTCAGTCAGCGGTGGAGGCCTTCTCCACGGCGGACCCGAACAAGGTCTGGACGCCGAGCGAACTGGCCGACTGGGTGGGTATCGGCGGTTTTGGCCCGCTGTTCGTCGGCGGCCCGCAGACCGTCGCCGACCTGTTGCAGGAGTGGGCGGAGGAAACCGACGTGGACGGTTTCAACCTGGCCTATGCGCTGACCCACGAAACCTTTATCGACGCCGTGGAGTGGCTGGTGCCGGAGCTGCAAAAGCGCGGTGTGTACAAGACCGAATACGCCCAGGGCACCTTGCGCGAGAAATTGTTTGGCGACGGCGCGCGCTTGGCCGGCAACCACCCCGGCGCCGGCTACCGCGACCTGTCAGGCGCACCTCCCATCAGGAGCCTCACTCTATGAGCCTGCACGAATCGACGGCCTTTCTGGCACACCTGCGCCAGTGGGCGCAACTCACGCCCCTGCACATCGCCCTGCGCCACAAGCGCCAGGGCCAGTGGTACGCCTGGCGCTGGATCGACACCTTGCGTGACGTCGAACGCCTGGCCGCTGGTTTGCGCCAGCAAGGGTTCAGTGAACAGTCCCGCCTGGTGCTCAGCGGCGCCTTTGAGCCGAACCTGCTGTTGCTGGCGTTGGCGGCCCAGTCCATCGGTGCGCAGGTGCTGACGCTGGCCGATCATCTCGATCCGCAGGCCCTGGAGCAACAACTGTGGCGCATTCATCCCAGCCACGCCTACGTCCAGGGTCGCCAGCGTGATTGGACCTTCACCCAGCGGTTGGACTTCGCGCAACTGCTGGGTCCGGTCGACCCGGCGCAGCATCTGCAGCGCTGGCGGCAGCCGGCTGCTGACGCCGTGTTGTGGAGTGAGGAGGGCACCGGCTGGGAAGGGGGGCTTGCCGTGGTGCTGGAGCAATGGCTAAGCAGCGGCAACGGCCTGGCCTTTCCAGAGAACCTGGCCTCGGCGCGGCGTGACCGCAGCGAAGTGGCGCCCACCGGTTTGCTGTTTTCGCCCGAGCGCCTGCAGCACCTGGCCGACGACATCGAAAGCCGCCTCGCGCCCCAGGGGACCTGGCGCCGACGCCTGTGCGACTGGGCGATCGCCGAGCCGCAAGGCGGCCTGCGCCGGTTGATCAAGCACCGCGTGCGCACCCTGTTGGGTTTTCAGCGCCTGACTTTTATCTGGCAGCCGCTCAAGACCACTGCCGAGCCGACCTGGTTGGCCGAACTCAAACGGGACATCGCATGAGCCAGGCCATTCTCCAGGTGCGGGATATCTCCCTGTCGTTCAAAGGCGTCAAGGCCATCCATGCGTTGTCCTTCGAGGTGCGCCGCGGCGAGATCTGCGCGCTGATCGGGCCCAACGGCGCCGGTAAAAGCTCGCTGCTCAATGTCCTCAACGGCGTCTATCGTTTTGACGCCGGTGAGATCGTGTTTGAAGACCAGCACTTGCATCGCATCGACCCTTTGGGCGCCGCGCGGCGTGGCATTGGCCGCACCTTCCAGAACAACGCGCTGTTCAAAAAGATGAGCGTGCTCGACAACCTCCTCACCGGTCTGTCGCGGCATATGCGCACCACCTTTATCGAACAGGCCCTGGGCTTGCCGCGCGCACGGCGTGAAGCCGAGGCATTTCGCCGACGTGCCCAGGGCATCCTCGAATTTCTGCACCTGCAAGCCCATCGCGATGTGCCCGTGGGCAATTTGTCCTATGGCCTGCAAAAGCGCGTGGAGTTGGGCCGCGCGCTGATCGCCGGGCCCAGCCTGTTGCTGCTCGACGAGCCGATGGCCGGGATGAACGCCGAAGAGAAACAGGACATGGCGCGCTTCGTCGCCGACGTCAATCGCGACCTGGGCACCACCGTGGTGTTGATCGAACACGACATGGGCGTGGTGATGGGCCTGTCCGACCATGTGGTAGTGCTCGACTACGGGCGCAAGGTCGGTGATGGCACCCCGGCAGAAGTACAGGCCAACCCCGAAGTGATCGCGGCGTATCTGGGAGCGGTGCACTGATGACGTTCTTCTTCGAAACCCTGCTCGGCGGGTTGCTTGCCGGGACTATGTACTCCCTGGTCGCCATCGGCTTCGTGCTGATCTACAAGGCCAGCGGCGTGTTCAATTTTGCCCAGGGCGCGATGCTGTTGTTTGCCGCGCTGACCTTCGTCAGCCTGCACGATCAAGGCGTACCGTTTGCCCTGGCGCTGCTGCTGACGGTGCTGGTGATGATCGCCGGTGCCTGGCTGATTGAGCGGTTGGTGCTGCGCCCACTGGTGAACCGTTCGCAGATCACCTTGTTCATGGCCACCTTGGGTCTGTCGTTCATTATCGAAGGCCTGGCCCAGGGTTTGATGGGCTCGCAGGTCCGTGCGCTGGACCTGGGCATTGACGACATACCGCTGTTTGTCGGGCCGCTGATGCTCAGCCAGTTCGACCTGATGGCCGCCGTTGTCGCGGTGGTGCTGGTGACGGTGCTCGCGCTGCTGTTCAACAAAACCCGCATCGGCGTGTCGTTGCGCGCGGTGGCGGATGACACCACGGCGGCGCTGTCCATCGGCATCAACCTCAACCGCATCTGGCAGATCGTCTGGGCAGTGGCCGGCATGGTCGGGCTGGTGGCCGGGCTGCTGTGGGGCGCGCGCCAGGGCGTGCAGTTTTCGCTGTCGCTGGTGGTGCTCAAGGCCTTGCCGGTGTTGATCATCGGCGGCTTTACCTCGATTGGCGGGGCCATCGTCGGCGGGCTGATTGTGGGCGCGGCGGAGAACCTCGCCGAGGTGTATATCGGCCCGCTGATCGGCGGCGGTATCACGCCGTGGTTCGCCTACGTACTGGCGTTGGCCTTCCTGTATATCCGCCCCGCCGGCCTGTTCGGCGAACGTGCCATTGAGCGAGTCTGAAACCATGTCGAGTCCTGTCGTTCAAGAAACCGCGCCGTTGGTGCTGATTCAACGGCGCCTGCCATGGGGCCTGCTCGGCCTGTTGGCGCTGGCCTTTGTCGTCGTGCCGCTGTGGGGCAATGACTATTGGCTCAATGCGATTCTGATCCCGTTTTTGGTGCTGTCCCTGGCGGGGCTGGGCCTGAATGTGCTGACCGGCTACACCGGGCAAACCTCGGTGGGCGCGGCGGGCTTTATGGCGGTGGGTGCGTTCGCCACCTATGGCTTTCTGCTGCGCCTGCCCGAGCTGGGCTTGCCGGTTGCGTTGCTCGGCGGCGGGGTGATCAGCGCACTGGTGGGCCTGCTGTTTGGCCTGCCCAGTTCGCGGATCAAGGGCTTCTACCTGATGGTCACCACCCTGGCCGCGCAGTTCTTTCTGGAGTGGCTGTTCGTCAAGTTTGCGTGGTTCTACAACTACGGCTCGTCGGGCACCATTTCCGCGCCGAAACTGGCGCTGTTCGGCCATGACCTCAACACGCCGCTGGGCCGCTACCTGCTGACCCTGGTCACGGTGCTGCTGTTGACCTGGACCGCCCTCAACCTGGTGCGCAGCCAGGTGGGGCGCAACTGGATGGCGATCCGCGACATGGACACCGCCGCAGCCGTGGTTGGTATTCCGGTGGCGCGCTACAAACGGCTGGCGTTTGCGGTCAGCTCGTTCTACCTCGGCATCGCCGGTGCGCTGTGGGCCTTTGCCTACCTGGGCACGGCCAGCGCCAGCAGCTTCGATATCAACCGCTCGTTCCAGATCCTGTTCATCATCATTATCGGTGGCATGGGCAGCATCGCCGGCAACTTCGTCGGCGCCGCGTTCATCAGCCTGCTGCCGATTTTTCTCAGCCACGCGGGGCAAGCCCTGTTTGGCGGTTCGGTGGATGCAGGACAGTTGCAGAACCTGCAGAAAATCATCTTTGGCGTGCTGATCATCGTGTTCCTGATCAAGGAACCCGAGGGCCTGATTCGCCTGCTGCACAACCTTCGCCATCGGCTGCGTCACTGGCCGCTCCGTTTCTGACTGACTAAGAGAACTCCCATGCGTGCATCCTTGAAACGTTCCCTGGTCGGCGCCACGTTGGCGCTCGCCACCCTCGCCGGTGCCGTGCCCCAGGCCATCGCCGCCGCCGACCAGCAATTCTTCCCCCTGGCCACCTACCGCGTCGGCGCTTATGCCTCCAGCGGCGTGCAGGTGTGGGCCGGGATGATCGATTACCTGCGCTATATCAACGAGGTCGAAGGCGGCATCAACGGCGTGAAGCTGGTGTGGCAGGAGTGCGAGACCGAATGGACCGCGGAGAAGGGCATCGAGTGCTATGAGCGTTTCAAAAACGGCCTGGATGGCGCGCCGGTCGCGGTGTACCAACCCAACGGCGCACCGGCGGCCTATGCGCTGAGCGAGCGCGCCGAGGTGGACAAGATCCCGCTGATCACCCTGGGTTACGGGCGCACCGAGGCCACCGACGGCACAGTGTTCCCCTATAACTTCCCGGTGATGCTGACGTTCTACAGCGAGGCGTCCAGCCTGGTGAACTACATCGCCGGGCGCGAAGGCGGCTTCGATAAGCTCAAGGGCAAGAAGATCGCCACGGTTTACCACGACTCGGCCTACGGTCGCGAAACCCTCGGCCCGATGAAGTTGCTGGCCGAGAAGTACGGTTTTGAAAATATCCAGATCCCGGTGGCCGACCCCGGCAACGAACAATCGGCGCAATGGCGGCAGGTGCGCCAGGCCAACCCGGACTGGGTGTTCCTGCGGACCTGGGGCGTGTCGACCCCAGTGGCGGTGAAGACCGCCGCGCGCTTTGGCTTCCCGGTGGACCACATCATCGGCGATATCTGGGCCAGCTCCAGTGAAGACGTGCTGCCCGCCGGCGCCGCCGCCAAGGGTTACCTGGCGCTCACGCCATACCCGGCCGGGACCGATTTCGAGATCCACAGGCGCCTCAAGCAACACGTGCTCGACAAGGGCCACAGCGACCTCAAAGACCTGAAGAATTTCGGCAGCGTGTACTACAACTCCGGCCTGGTGAATGCCGCCGTGGCCGTCGAAGCGATCCGCACCGCCCAGGCCCGGTTCGGCAAACGTCCGCTCAATGGTGAAGAAGGCCGCTGGGGCCTGGAACATCTGAATATCGACGACGCGCGGCTTAAAGACATGGGCTACCTGGGCCTGATGCAGAACCTCAAGCTGTCCTGCCGTGACCATGAGGGCGGCGGTTCGGCGCGGGTGCAGCAGTGGGACGGGGCCAACTGGACGCTGATCAGCGACTGGATCGCCGCCGACCGCGCCTTGCTGCGCCCGCTGATCGACGAGAAGTCCGCCGCGTTCGCCAAGGAAAAAGGCCTGACGCCACGCACCTGCACCGGGGATGAATAAGCCATGAGCCAGCCTGCCAGCGAGTCCGTCAGCCCGTCGCTGCTGACGGTCAACGACATTGAAGTGATCTACGACGGCGCGATCCTGGCCGTTGCCGGGGTTTCGCTGAGCGTGCCCAAAGGCGCCATCGTCGCCTTGCTCGGAGCCAACGGCGCCGGCAAGAGCACCACCCTCAAAGCCATCTCCGGGCTGGTGCGGGCCGAGCGCGCCGAGGTCAGCCGGGGGGTGATCGAATACCAAGGCGCCGACCTGGCCGGTATCGACCCCAGCCGGCGGGTGCGCAACGGCATGGTGCACGTGCTGGAGGGCCGTCATGTGTTCGGCCAACTCACCGTGGAAGACAACCTGCGCAGCGGCGGCTTCGTGCGGCGCTTGAGCCGTAAGGACATGGCGCAGGATCTGGAGCGCATCTACGCCTGGTTCCCGCGGCTCAAGACCAAGCGCCACACCCGCGCGGGGCTCACCTCGGGCGGTGAGCAGCAGATGGTCGCGATTGGCCGTGCGTTGATGACCCGTCCTACTTTGGTACTGCTCGACGAGCCGTCCATGGGTTTGGCGCCTATGATCGTGCAGGAGATCTTCGAGATCATCGCGCAGCTCAACCGCGAGCAGCAGGTGAGCTTCCTGATCGCCGAACAGAACATCAACGTCGCGCTCACCTATGCGTCCTACGGTTATGTGCTGGATACTGGGCGCGTCGCGTTGAGCGGCAGCGCCGCGCACCTGCTGGCGCGCGGCGATCTGCATGATATTTACCTGGGTAAACAGTAAGGGCGAACGGGCATGAGTGAATCCATCCGCAACGCTGATGTGCTGATCATCGGTGGCGGCTTAAGCGGCACGATGCTGGCGGTGCAGCTGCTGCGCCTGCCGGGCCGGCGGCGCGTGCTGGTGATCGAACCGCGCGCCGAACTCGGCCGTGGCGAGGCGTACAGCGCGGTCGAACTGGGCCACACCTTGAACGGCAACGCCGCGCGCATGAGCGTCGACCCGGACAATGCCGATGACCTGACCCAGTGGCTCACCGAGTACATCGGCGCCGGTGGCTGGCCGGAGTCGGACCAGCAGCACGTGCCCGTCAGCGAGCTGTTCCCGCCACGCGGTATTTTTGGCCTGTACGCACAACAGCGGCTGGCCGAGGCCAAGGCACTGTCGGCGTCCACCGTGGAGCACGTGCGCGCCGAGGTGGTGGACCTGCAGGTGGAGCCGGCTGAAACGCGGTTGACCCTGGATAACGGCGAGCAATTGCGCGGTGCCTGTGCGGTATTGGCCACGGGCATGTTCCCGGCGGCCCGTACGCCGCAGACCGAGTCCAGCGGTTTGAATGCGGCGGCCGTCGACCCGTGGGATGTGCAGGCCATGACGCAGCTTGACCCACACGCCACGGTGCTGATCATCGGCTCGGGGCTGACCATGGTCGATGCCGTGGTGTCCCTGGAACAGGCCGGGCATCGCGGGCCCATCGAGGTGTTTTCGCGCCACGGCCTGCTGCCCCATGTGCGCCGCCAACCGCCGAGCTGGGAGGATTTTCTCGGCGCCGATCACCGCCTGCGCAGCCCTCGCCAGTTGCTGCGCGAAGTGCGTCGCCAATGCCGGCTGGCGCAGGCGCAGGGTATCGACTGGCAAGCGCCGCTGGACACGGTGCGTGTGCATATCGGCCGGTTGTGGAGCCAGGCCAGCGAGCGTGAAAAGCGCCAGTTCGTGCGGCATGTGCGGCCGTGGTGGGAGAGTCATCACCACCGTTCACCGCCGTTGAGCGCGCAACTGGTGGCCCGGCTGCATGAAGAGGGGCGGTTGCGCATTCGCGCGGCGTCGTTCAAAGGGTTGGCGCCCTCGGACACAGGCGTGACCATCCGTGTGCGTCATCGCGGCGAGGAGGCATTGAGCCAGGTGTCGGGTGCGGCGCTGATCAACTCCAGCGGTATCGAATACGACTGGCGCCGCGTGGCCCGGCCATTGCCGCAGCAGTTGCTCAAGCGCGGGTTGATCAGGCCCGGGCCGTTGGCGCTGGGGATTGCGGCGGATGCGTCGGGCGCGGTGCTGGACGCCCAAGGGCAGGTCAGTCGGCGTTTGTTTGCGATGGGCCCGCCGTTACGCGGGATGTGGTGGGAGAGCACCGCCGTGACTGATGTGGCGCTGCAGGCCAAAGCCCTGGCCGTGAAACTCGCCCAGGTCTAGAGCCGCGAAGGGCTGTTGTAGTGAGCAGGCTTGCCCTGCGCTGGGGTGCGAAGCGCCCCCTATAGGGGACGAACAGGGTATATCAGGCACACCTCGGCGCTTGCTGTTGGGGCCGCTTCGCAGCCCGGCGCGGGACAAGCCCGCTCACCACAAAAAGCCTGTCCACCACAACAGGCCTGCTCACCACAACAAGCTCGTTCATCACAAAAAGCCTGCTCATCGCGGAGGTCATGACTTTACGCGCACAAACCCTGGCTTGAGGCCGAACACCTCAATCCCTTGCGCCGTCGATTGGCCGGTAGTGACTTTCACCCGCTCCACCGGTTTATCCATCGCTTCGCGAAACGCCACCGTCCCGTCCGCCTGGATCGCCTCGCTCGGGATCACCATCGCCTGTGCATTGTTGTACGTGACGATCGTCAGCCGTGCGCTCATCCCCAGCCGCACCCGTTGCAGCTGCTGTGGCGTGAGCTGGGGGATCGATAAGGTGACCGGAAACTGCGCGCTGCCCTGGCTGTCGCTGGCGATCGCCAGGCCGCTCACCACGCTGACCGAACCGCTCAGCCGTTCGCCGTCGAAGCCATCCCCCAGCACCTCCACCGCCTGACCTTGATGCAACCTGTTGATGTCCAGTTCCGAGACCCTGGCAACGATTTTCAGCCGTTCGATATTGGCCAGGCCAAACAACACCTGGCCCTGGCTGACCTTGCTGCCGGCCTGGATCGGTGCCGTATTGTTGCCGCCACCCTGCGGTGAATTATTTCCGGGTGCAGGCACCACGATGCCGGAGAACGGCGCTTTGACGTCGCGCCCCTCAAGCAAGGTGCGCAGGGCCTCGTATTTCACCGTGGCGTTGGTCAGTTCCATGTCGGCGATCTGGCGGTACTCACCCTTGCCCTGGTCGAGGGCCTGTTGCAGTTCACTGCGCGCGGCGGCCAGGTCCAGCTGTTGCTGTTGGGCCTGTTGCTTGAGGTCATCGAGTTCGTTACGCGGGATGATGCCGCGCTTGAACAGATTGTCGCTTTCGGTGAGCTTGCGTTGGGTGTTGCCCGCGGTCATCTCGGCGGTGCGCAAACTGCGGCGGGCGCGGCTGACGGCGGGGCTGCTGTCCCAGTCCTGCATCTCCTGCACGGCGCGCCGGGCCTTGAGCTGGGCGGACAACGCCTCGCGCAATTGCACCTCCAGCGTGGCCGGGTCCATGCGCAGCAGGACCTGGCCGGCGTCGACGCGCTGGCCTTGCTCCACCAGGTTGGCCAGCACATTGCCGTCGAACGGCGCGGTGAGGATCAGAGTGGTCTCGGGCTCGATCTTGCCCACCAGACCAATCTGATGCACCAGCGCGTCGGGCTTGACCGCCAGCCATTGTTCGGCGTTGCCGGCCGGGCTTTCTGCGGGGCTGCGCAGGGCCCATCCCGCGGCGACCAGTACCGCGATCAACAGAGCACCCAGCAGGCGTTTTCGATTAGTAGTCATTGAGGGCGATTTCCCAACTTTCCAGCGTCATGCCCAGGGTCAGATCAAGCTGGGTCTGGGCGTTCAAATAAGCGATCAACGCATTGAGCTGCGCGTTCTCGGCATTGCGCAGGTCGGTCTCGAAACTCAGCACCTGGAAGTTGGTGGAGCGCCCGGCGCTGAGTTTTTCCCGTTCGATCTCGATCTTGCGCCGCGACAACGCCACGGCGCGCTGGGAAATTTCGTACTGGCGCCAGCGCGTACTGAGGTCGCGCACCACGTCGTTGACGCTGCGCTCCAATGCCTGACGGGCGTCGGTGATGCGGATCTGCTGGTCCTCCACATTGACCCGCGCGCGCACCTCGGCCTGGCGCGTGCTGATGTCGCCGATGGGTATCTGCACCTGCACCCCGGCGTAGCTGTCCCAGGTGCGGTTATTGTTGCTGCCGGTGTCGTTGTTGTAGGCATCGCGTACCTGGTTCGCCCCGGCCACCAGGTCCACTTGCCAGCGTCCGGAGTCCTTGGCGATCACCAGGTTGAGGTCTGCCTGTTGGCTGCCGAGCAGGGCGGCGAGGTATTCCGGTTGCTGGGTTTGCGCCAGGTTGAACGCCTCGCGCTTGTCGATCTGCATGGGCCTGGCCTCCAGGGCTTCGGTGGCGCGAATCGGCGTGGACAGGTCCAGGGCCAGCAGGCGCAGCAGCGACAGGCGGTTGGTGTCCAACTGGTTCTGCGCTTCTTCGACGCCCAGTTGCTGGGTGGCGATGTCGGCTTCGGTCTGCACGATTTCGAACTCGGCCATGCGGCCGGCGCTGATCAACGCTTTGTTCACCTCGAGCAAGGTGTTGGAGCGCTTGAGGGCTTCCTGGACGATGATCAGTTGCTCCTGGGCTCGCAGAAGTTCGCGGTAGGTGGCGATGATCTGGCTGATAGTCTGGGCCACGGTGGCCTTGAGGTTCAGGCGATTGGCCTGCTCCGAGAGGCGCGAGAGGCGCAGCGGCGCGGTGGTGGCATCCCAGCCGGCGCCGCGCATCAAGGGCTGGATAATCGCCAGGTCGAGACCGTCGCTGCGGTAGCGGCCGGCGCGATCGGCGTTGTTCAACTGCTGGGTCCAGGCCATGCTCAAGCGCGTGCCGTACTCGCCGAGCAGGCTGGTGGACGGCGCCACGTTGGCGTTGCGCGCGCTGTCCTGGGAGCCACGGCTGCCACGGTAGTAACTGTTGAGGGTGAGCTTGGGGTTGAACACGTCTTCGGCCACACGCAGGTCGAACTTCTGCGCCACCCGTTGCAGGTACGCGCTGCGGATCGCCGGGTTGTTGCGCAGGCCCAGGTAGACCGCATCGCCCAGGGTCAGGGCGGTGGTCTGGGCGTTCAGCGACACGCTGCGGGTGCTGCTCGGCGCCGAAGGCCGGATGACCACGTCGGCCGCCACGCCGGGCAGGCAGACCAGCGCCAGCAACAGGAGCCATTTACTCATCGCGCAGGGCCTCCACCGGCTGCAACCGCGAGGCCGCGACCGCCGGGTAGATACCAAAGAACAAACCCACCAACAAGGTACTGCCCACGCCCAGGGGCAGGGCGGCAGTGGCCAGGTCGAAGGCCCAGCCCGACAACCGTGCATACAGCCACGCGGCAGTCATGCCCAGCACCGCGCCGCACAGCGCACCGACAGCGGTGAGGGTCACGGCTTCGAGCAGGAACAGGTTGCGGATATCACGTCGGCGCGCGCCCAGGGCCATGCGAACACCGATCTCGCGGCGGCGCTCCGACACATTCATCAGCATCACGTTCATCACCCCTACGCCGCCGCCCACCAGGGAAATCGCGCCCAGGGCCAGCAACAGGTAGGCGAACGTGCGGCTTTGCCGGGTCATGCCGTCGATCATTTGTTGCGGCACCTGGATGTCCACATCGTGGTCGGTGAGCTGGTGTTGCAACGCGACGGCGCTTGCTTTGGCGATGTGCTCCATGTCCTGGTCGGGCGCCGCGCGGATGATCACATTGGCGATCTGCGGCTTGGCATAGAGGCGGCGCATGCCTTGGGCGGGGATGAACAGCGACTCGTTGGCCTGCACCGGCATCAGCATGGCCCGCGGCTGGCTGCGCAGGATGCCCACGACCAGAAACAGGTAGTCGTTGATGCGCACGCGGTCGCCCAATTGCACCGGGTCGCCCGGCGCGCCGAGGGCCTGGGCCACTTGGTCGCCGATCACGGCATAGGTTTCGTTGGCGTCGAAGCTCGACAGGAAGCGCCCCTGTTGCACCACCAGCCGCATGGCCTGCTGGATGTCGGGCGTGCTGCCGACAAAGTTGGCATTCACGCTGCGACCATGAAACACAATGGGGCCGCTGAACAGCGTGAGGGCGCCGATATGCGCGATGCCCGGCACCGCCTGGCGCACTGCCTGCAGGTCGAGTTGGTCGCGCATCGGCACGTTGCTGCTGCCCTTGGGCGGAAACTGGACAACCAGGGTGTCGGTGCCCATGTCCTTGAAAATCATCGCCGCATCGACCGCTGCGTTATGCCCGATATTGATCAGCGCCACCACCGACGAACTGCCGATCACAATACCCAGCAGCGCCAGCACCGAGCGCTTGCCCAGCGTGCGCAGGCTGATAAAGGCTTCATGCAGCAGTTGGCTCGCGCGCTGTTCGACCCGCAGGCTCATAGGCGTTCGGCCTCATGCACCACGCCATTGCGCACCAGGATCTTGCGTTCCAGGCGTTCGGCGATCTGCGGATCGTGGGTGACGATGATCAGCGTCACCTGTTGCTCGCGATTGAGCGCCAGCAACAGGTCCATGATCTCGTGGGCCGTGCTGCTGTCGAGGTTGCCGGTGGGTTCGTCGGCGAGGATCACCGAGGGTTCGCCCACCAGGGCGCGGGCGATCGCCACACGCTGGCGCTGGCCGCCGGACAGGTCGGCAGGACGGTGATGGGCGCGCTCGGCCAGACCCACCTGTTCAAGCACGCGCAGGGCCCGCTCCACCGATTCATGCCGCGACACACCGCGATAGCTCAGGGGCAGGGCGACATTGTCCAGGGCACTCAGACGCGGTAACAGGTTGAAGCTTTGAAACACGAAACCGATCTGCTGATTGCGGATGGCCGCCAGTTCATCGGGGCTGGCGTTGAAGATATCGTGGCCGGCAAAGTGGTACCTGCCGCAGTTGGGCAGGTCGAGCAGGCCGAGGATGTTCAGCAGCGTGCTTTTGCCCGAGCCCGACGCGCCGAGAATGCCGCAGCTGTCGCCGCAGGCGATGGACAGGCACACATCATTGAGAATGGACAGTTCTTGCCCGGCCAGCTGATAACGCTTGCCGATGCCTTGCAGGGAGATCAAGCCTGGGTGCGCGCGGGTATCTGTCATCGGGACTACGCCTGCAGCCTCGACGCTTGCCCATGCTCGCGGTAAAACCTTGTAACAAGTTAGCGAGCTGGCGGGCACACGTTACGGACTGGTTTTATTTCTTGTTTTTAAAATATTGTTTGAATACTAACCGCGTTAGCGGCGCTTCGCCAGCCATGGATGTAGAGCGGTTTTACCTTTTGAAACGCTTCCATGAAGCGCTGCATCGAGCGGCGCACAACAGCAGCGAACCGCCTTGGCGGGCCCGAATACACGGGCTTTTAATAGTATGGCGCAGTGTCACTACTTGCTTTCACAGGGCTGCACCGGTATAAAAAATCAAATTATTTTTTAAAACAATATTTCCGCCGTGGAACCCATATGGCCGCGAAGAAACTCAGCGCTCCAAACGTTACCAAGACTCGCTTGCTGGATGCGACAGAGGCTCTTTTCATCAAATACGGCTACGACGCCGTGTTGTTACGTCAGATTACCGAGCGCGCTCAGGTCAACCTGGCCGCCGTGAACTACCACTTCGGGGACAAGGACTCCCTGATGAAAACCCTGCTGATGCAGCGTCTGGAGCCGCTCAACGAGCAGCGTCTGGAGCTGCTGGCGCGCTGCGAAGCCGAAGCCGACGGCCCGCTGGACTGCGACACGCTGCTGGGCGTGCTGTTCGCGCCGGCCATGGGCCTGGAACGCAGCGATCCGGCAAGCGGGGAAGGGCGCTCGTTCATCCGTTTCCTCGGACGGGTGTACAGCGACACCTCGCCGTTTATTCAGGAATACCTCAAGGTGCATTACCAGCCGGTATTCCAGCGTTTCTTCGAAGCCTTCGCCCTGGCCCTGCCGGAACTGCCACGCAACGAACTGGGGGTGCGCCTGCAATTTGCCCTCAAGGCGATTTCCGGCGTAATGGCCGGCACCGAACTGCGCCTGCTGATGAACTCCATGAGCCTGGGCCGCCCGGCCACTGACGCCGAGGTGATGGCCAAGCTGATCACGCTGGTCTCGGCCGCGATTCGCGTGCCCCAGCAAAGCCCCGAGGCGCAAACCGCCCTGGCCAGGGTGCTCGAGACCCAACGGGCCATTCGTGAACAGGCCTTGGCTCCTGTCAGCAAGCTGGCGCGCTGAACCTTAAACGTCAGCCAAAAAAAAGCCCGCTGGGGCGGCGGGCTTGATGTGCAACGTTTGTAACGGATGAGGCTTCACACTACGTCTCGGGATGTGAATAAAACGTGAAAAAAATGTAAGAAAAAGGCGGTGTCGCCGATTGCTCAGCTTTGCGCCTTACTTGCCGAACGCGAGGGGTGTTTTACCGCTCGTCGCCACTGTCATTTCTGACAGTAGATTCAAACTACCCCTCAAGCGCCCTATAAACCTTGCCCGCCGCGCACCCGTGCGGCCAAACCCTGCAAGGTGATGGTGATGTCCACGATTCCTGTTCCCTATGACGAACTCTCCCCCGGCCCTTATTCGGTCTACCCCACCGTAGACCTGACGAAGGCCCTCTACCCTGAAGTATCCCCCAAAGGCCTTGGTCGACGTGGCTTGGTTCCGTATTGCTCGTTTGCCGTCGAGCGTTGGCCTGACTTGAGCCTGGGCGACTACCTGGGTTTGCGCATTGGTGACCTGACCCAGCCCATCGCGTCAACCAACATCAAGGTCGACGAAGAGCGCTATTTTTTGTATGTCGATGCCGAGACGATAGGCGAGGGTGATCTCGAGTATTTCGCTCGGGTCCTGCGTACGGGCAGCGAACAAGAGAGCCGCTCGGTCACCGAAAAGATGCTGTTCAAACAGACCATTCCGGGCGGTCATGACCGCCGGCCCGAAGAGCCCTGGCACAGCGGCTTGATCATGTGGCTGGCAGACCTGACGGAAGGCTCGATTCTGAACCCGGACACCATCGCAGGCGGCCTGCGTTGCATGGTTCAGCCGTACCTGAACATCCGCAAGAACGACAAAATCAGCCTGTTCGTTGACGGAATTCTGCATACCCATATTGTCAGCCCTCAAGAGGCGACCAATAAAAAGCCGATTGAAGTGCGGGTTCCCGAAGAGACGCTGCGCAAGATCTCTCCGTTGGGGCCCGTTGGCGTGGTGTTCACGGTCGAAGACGTGGTGGGCAACGTGCCGGAGGGCAAATACCTGTTCTCCAAACCTATCCCCTTGCTCAGTGAGATGGACACCACGCTGTTGCCGTTTCCCCTTGTGCTGGCGAATGACGAGGTGGTCAGCCAACTTGATCTCGACACCCAGAGCACGGCGACACTGGCGGTAGAGGTTTCCCTGGACTATAGGAGGCCCACGCCCAACCCGCTGCATAAGGTGACGGTGATTGTGGAAACGACCGATAAGAACGGCGTGACCGAAACCGTGCGTCTGCCTGCGGTAAACGACAGGAATCGCAGGAGCGAGACTATCCCCTTGCCGAACAGCCTGGTGACGACACTGGCAGGAGGGCGCTTTCGCGTATCGTTCGAGTTGGCGACGGCGGGTGGAGCATTGCTGGGGCGTTCAAGCAGTACGCTGGTGTATGTAGTGGGCACACCGACCCTGATGCCGGCACTCAATCTGATCCCCTATGAAGCGGGGCATGTGCCAACCGATACCGATGTGACGGCGCAACTGCCGACGTACTCTCCCCACGATCCGAAATACCTGGAAACCGTAATTTGTGAGCAGGTCGATGCGGGCGGCGGCGGTGAGCGCGTGACCTTTTTGCAACTGGCAGGCCCACAGGGCGGCACACGACAGCTGCCCAAGGCTGCGCTGAAGGTGTTTGAGGGGCTGGGTATCGGTCAGGCTTTCTACGAAACCAACGATGGCAAAGGTACGCCTGGGTCCATTCGGCAATCGGAAAAGCTGAACTTTGAAATTGGTGATCGGGTTGAAGAATTGACCCCCATGTTTGTCCCCGATGCCGAAAGCGGCAACATCGACCCGGCCAAGGTCATCGGCGACGAGTGGCTGATGTACGTGACGTACTCGGACACCATCGCGGGCGACACCGTGCATTGGAGCGTAATCGGCAAGGACGCGCGCAGCTCCACCACCGGCACTATTGAGGTTACAAGTGCAACCGCAGGCGAAGTCCTGACAACCTTGGGGATCGGGGTTGGGTCCGACATTCTCATGCAGAATATCGACGGCAGTCTGCGTATCACCTACAGCGTGGTGCGTCCCGGTCAACCTCCGACCGTTATGCGCGCCGAGGTGCTTGATATCACCGTTGGCCTGCCGGTGGAGCTGGACCTGCTCAAGATTCTTGAGGCCGACATGACTGATAACACCCTTGCGCCAAGACATGCGATTAATGGTGTGACATTGCGGATCAGTTATAAGTCGATGCGTAAGGACGATCAAATTGCTTACAAATGGAACGGAGAGTACGACGTCAGCCGATTTGAAGGCGTAACTGCGGGAGTTCCGACGACTAACAGCGTCGACGTGCTCATCCCGAGTGAAGTGATTGCCAAGGGCATACGCCAGGGTGGTAATAACATCACCATAGAGTGCGAATTAAAACGCGGGCAATTTATCTATACGTTTGCGACATTGTACTTGCGATTACTTCCGCTTGCCGTATTACCGACGCCATATGTTCGCGGGTTTGAAAACACCACGATGTTGCCGATCAGCTTATTGGGTCAGGCACCGCGTATCGATATCCCTGTGTGGATTTTCATGCTGGTAGACCAACCTATGTGGCTGACTGTCACGGGCACCTTTGATGACGACACGCCATATACGGAGGAGCTCTACACCGCTAACAAAGTCATTGCCGATGATCTGGTCAAGGGTGTTTCGTTACCCTTGCCACTGGACAAGGTTCGCCGCCTCAAGGATGCGTCGCTCTTTGAAATGCGGCTGTGGGTAAGTTTGCCAGGAATCCCCAATAAACAAACCGCAACGCTGTTTGGCGTCGCCCATTACATTATTGAGCAATTACCTGCGGTCCTGCCTTACCCCACCCTGAATGGGGTTTCGAGCACCGCGCAGGAGGTCACGGTTGACCCTTTGGATATTCAAAATGCGACCAGTGTAACCATCAAATATCCGGGTATGCTTGCAACGGATTCCATAACGCTAAGTTATATTTTTCAGAACGGTTCAGTGCTTAATAAGGCTACTGCGGGGCAAGCAAGTGGCGCTGTAGTCGTTGATTTTACGGCGGATAAAGTATTGCATAACAGTGTGAACAGTCGGGTGCAGTTAAAGTATTCGATCGTAAGGGCAGGCAAAGTAACACCTTCAAATGTGCAGACGGTAATCATCAAAGCCATTGCATCTGCCAGCTTGCCACGAGCACTGATCAATAACCTGGCCCACGGCGCTGCCTTGACCCTGAAAGACTTCTCAGGTGACGCTAAAGCCTCGGTCATTGCATGGCCTTTGATTAAAGCCGGGCAAACGGTGTATCTGAGTCTTGTAGCAGGAGGGCGTGAACTTAGGGTGCTGGACGGCTATACCGTCAGCGCACTGGAAGCGACCAATGGAATTGTGGGCAAGGCGTTATCGCGTGATTGGTTAGCGTGGGTAGTACATGACAGCACCCTCGAGGTGAGGCTGTCGGTGGGCTTTGATGGGAGTAAAGACCTGGCAAGCGTCGTGCCATTTCCGACGACGAACTACAAAATGCGCAGCCTGCCTGACGTGACTGACTTTCAAGATGGAACGTTGAATGGTTGGCGTGTTGAATCAGCAGGAATAGGGGGGGCGATAATAGGCGCAGCAGGAAGTAGAGTCTGGTCGCATAACACCAGCTCTGGCGTTAATCAGTATGCAGGGTTTGTGCTGATGAAACGGATCCACACCATTCCAGGGCATCGATATAAAATCAGTGCCGCCGTTCGGCAGTTTAATGTGGGCACCAAAACGCCTAAGTTAAGGGTCACTGTCCGGTATAGTTCTTCACCCACCGTTACGGTGTCATCCGGTAATTGGGTAATTATTTCTCATACTGCGGTGGTCGATGTCGAGAATTCGTTTTTCTCTCTGACTAGCGCTGAGGCTGCGTGGAACGGAAATGACTATCAAGTTGCCTGGTTGAAGATTGAGAAAGTGTAAATAAGGGAGTGGAATGGGGCAGATCTATTCACTGAATAGATCTGCCTTTTTTGTTACCGGACGTCCGTGTCGCACATAAGACCTATACCTTCATATATCGCTGAAGGTGCAACACATTGTTCAAACATTCCACTGTGGTAAGTGCTTCACCAACCGGCCTCGCATAGCGTCCACGTTAGCTACCAGCTGCGCCGTTACCAGTCGATAGCCATTCAGCGCGGTATCTCCCTGAGCCTCCAGCGCAGGTTCAATGCCACCGAGTTGGCCTGGTCGCTCCAAGCGTTCTCCCGCACCGGACTTCAACGCCCGCGCCATCCCCACCAACTGCACACGAATCTGCCGGTGCTCGGCCTTCAGCAGCATTTGCATGCGCGCGGTCGCCTGTTCGTCACGCGGGTCCGGACGGGTGTTGCCAAGGATCTCCAAGGTGCTGATGCACATGCGCAAATGCCGCTGGATGGCGTCCAGTTCGGTCATGGAGATGCGCACTTCCTTGGACACCGACGGCATCAACGAGCGCAGTTGCACCATGGCCGCGTTGAGGCGGTTGAGCAGTTTGAGGTGTTCGTCATCGGTGACCGACTGGCCATTGATGATGCGGCTGTAAATGGCGGCGCAGTCACGCAAGGCGCCCGCCAGGTTGTAGCGCCACGAGTACACCGCATATAGCGGCAGGGCAAAGGAGAACGCCAGGGCCAGCACGATGCCGATGAGAATATCGACGGTACGCCACAACCCGTCCGACAAGGGATTGTCCCCGTGCCCGGCAACGATGAACACGGTGATCGCCGACAGCAGCGCGATGTAGCCGCCCTTGCCGATGGCGTGATAGGAAAAGAACCCGCACACCACCGACATCAGCAGGTAGGTCAGCAACGGCAGGCCGAAATACGCTTGTTGCACCACCAACAGCAGGCCGACGCTGGCGCCGATCAGGGTGCCGTAGGCGCGTTCCACGGCTTTTTTGCCGATGTTGCCGTGGTGCTGCAAACCGCCGATGACGATTAGCATGGTCACCGACGCCCACTCGCCGTGGGGCAGGTTGATGCCGGTGGTCAGCAGGATCGTCGCCAACAAGCCGATGGACACGCGCACGGCGTGGATCAGCTTGGCATGGCGATAGCGGCGATACGGGTCGAGCAACGGGCGCAACAGGCGCCGGGCGAACATCGGCAAATGCAGGTTAATCAACTGCTCGCGTCCCTCTAGAAGATGTAGTCGGTGGTCAGGAAGCTTGAATCGCGGTTGCGCAGGATCTCGCTGACCAGCGCCTTGTTGCTTTCCTGGAACTTGGTGGCCACCAGGGTGCGGATCGAGAACACACGCAAGGCGTCATGCACAGACAGCGTGCCTTCGGCCGAGTTCTTGCGGCCGTTGAAAGGGAAGGTGTCCGGGCCGCGCTGGCACTGGGCGTTGATATTGATGCGACCGACCTGGTTGGCGAAGGTGTCCACCAGTCGCCCGACCGCCACGGGGTCGGTGCCGAAAAGGCTCAGTTGCTGACCGAAGTCCGAATCGAGCACGTACTCGATGACGGTGTCCAGGTCGCGGTAGGGCACGATCGGCACCACCGGGCCGAACTGTTCTTCGTGGTACACGCGCATCTGTGGGGTAACCGGGTACAGCACGGCCGGGTAGAAAAACGACCCGCGACTGATGCCGCCATCGGTGTTCACCACCCTGGCGCCCTGTTGCAGCGCATCGGCCACCAGCCCGTTGAGGTAATCCACCTTGCCCACTTCCGGCAGCGGCGTCAGCGACACACCGTCTTCCCACGGCATGCCGGGCTTGAGTGTCGCCAATTTGGCGTTGAATTTTTCGATGAAAGGGGCGACTACGTCCTCGTGCACAAACAGGATTTTCAACGCCGTGCAGCGCTGGCCGTTGAATGACAGCGAGCCGGTGAGCGCTTCGCTGACGGCATTGTCCAGGTCGACCTCGGGCAGGACGATGCCGGGATTTTTTGCATCCAGGCCTAGGGCCGCACGCAAGCGATGGGGTTTTGGGTGCAGCTTCTTCAGGTCGCTGGCGGCCTTGTTGGTGCCGATAAACGCAAAGATATCGATCTTGCCGCTGGCCATCAGCGCGCTGACGGTTTCGCGGCCGCTGCCGTAGATCACGTTGATCACCCCGGCCGGGAAGCTGTCGCGGAACGCCTCCAGCAAGGGGCGGATCAGCAACACGCCGAGCTTGGCCGGCTTGAACACCACGGTGTTGCCCATGATCAGCGCCGGGATCAACGTGGTAAACGTCTCGTTGAGCGGGTAGTTGTAAGGGCCCATGCACAACGCAACACCCAGCGGCACGCGGCGGATTTGCCCGAGGGTGTCCTGTTCCAGCTCGAAGCGGCTGCTGCGGCGGTCCAGTTCCTTGAGGGCGTTGATGGTGTCGGTGATGTAGTCGCAGGTGCGGTCGAATTCCTTCTGCGAGTCCTTGAGGTTCTTGCCGATCTCCCACATCAGCAGCTTGACCACGGCGTCGCGCTGTTCACGCATACGCCGCAAAAACGCTTCGACGTGCTGGATGCGCTCGACCACGCGCATCGTCGGCCATGCGCCTTGGCCGCGGTCGTAGGCGCGCACGGCGGCGTCAAGGGCGGTGAGGGCGGTGTCGGCGTCCAGCAGCGGCGTGCTGCCGATCACCACGCGCTGATCACCCAGTTGCACGGGGCTCTGTACCTGGGCCAGGGGGCCGTTCCAGGTTTGTAATTGGCCATCTACCAGGTAATCGCGCTGTTCAATCGGTGCCTGGAGCCGATATTGCTCGGGAATCTCGCTCACAGCGTTGGGAAACAGCCGGGCGAGCAGGTTGCTGGTGGTCATGTCGCTACCCCTGGAATAGTTACAAAGCATGACTAGAGAGTCACCCAACAACGGGCAATCTTGCAAGGCTTGTGCGCTTTACCGCACACACAGGTGCGTGTGCACCGCTCGTCGGGATAGACTGCGCGCCTTTCTTGAAGGAGTTCACATGAGTCGCTACCAGCCGGGCATTCTTGCCGCACCGGTGCCTTTGCAGGCACGCCATCTGTTTTTTGCTGTGCAGACGCCGGCCGCCGTGCCCGCTGCGCTGGACGCGTTGGTGCAGCATGTGGATGCGTCGGCGGTGGTCGGTTTCGGTGAGCCGCTGGTAACGGCCTTGGGCGCACAGGTCGACGGCTTGCGTGCCTTCCCTGCAATCAGCGGTCCGGGGGCTCATAACCCGTCGACCCAACAGGCCCTGTGGGTGTGGTTGCACGGGGTGGATCGCGGCGAATTGCTGTTGCGCAGTCGCGCGTTCGAAAAGGCGCTGGCCCCAGGGTTTCGCCTGGTGCAGTCACTTGAGGGGTTCCGCTACAAGACCGGCTTTGACCTGACCGATTACGAAGACGGCACCGAAAACCCCCACGACGACGCCGCCGTTGAAGCGGCGACCACCGACAGCGGCGCCAGCTTCGCCGCGATCCAGCAGTGGCAGCACGACCTGGATGGCTTCGCCGCGTTGCCCGCCCAGGAACGCGATCACATCATCGGCCGCCGCCATGGCGACAACGAAGAACTGGACGACGCGCCTGAGTCCGCCCACACCAAACGTACCGCCCAGGAAAGCTTCAGCCCCGAAGCCTTTGTGGTGCGCCGCTCCATGCCATGGGCCGAGAACGGCCAGGCCGGGCTGACGTTCCTCGCGTTCGGGCATTCCTTCGATGCGTTCGAAGCGCAACTGCGGCGCATGAGCGGCCTGGAAGACGGTATTGTCGATGGCCTGTACCGCATCAGCACGCCGCTCACCGGGGGGTATTACTGGTGCCCGCCGTCTGTCGGGGGACGTCTGGACCTCAGTGTGCTGGCGAATCCGGATACGGCGACAGGGCGCTGACCCACGGCTGAAAATTCTGTGCTGCCTTTATCCAGGCGGCCCTTGCCCCCTGTGTCAACGGAGGCGGCGAGTGCTGTACGTTAGTTGCTCCATGGCGAAAAAAGCCTGAAGGGCCGTTGTAATACAGCGCTCTGGAGGGCTACCGTGGCGACCTGAGTATTTCGGGATGTTTCAGATTTATGTCCAGTCAGGCCCAACGCACTGCCGACACCACCTCCCGCCGCGCCGCGCTGACCCTGGCTTTATGCTTGCCCAGCGACGTGTTGCTCTACCTGCTGCTGCCCATGGAATCCCAGGCCTTTGGTATCACCCTGGCACAGGCCGGGGTGCTGCTGGCGGCGAACCGGCTGGTGCGGATTTTTGGCTACCGGCATGTGCTCAACTTTTATGCGCGCAACGGTGATCGCCTGACCTGCATGATCGCCGCCGGTGCAGCCATGCTGTGCGCCTTGGGCAACTCGATCTTGTCCGGCTTCGCCGCATTGTTGGGGTTGCGGCTGGTATGGGGCCTGTGTTTTGCGGCGTTGAACCTCTCGACCCAAGTGCTGGCGACCTCCGAGTCCGTCGGTGCCGCGCGTCGCGCCGGTCGCTCCAGGGCCCTGATCGCCTGGGGGCCGATGCTGGCCTTGCCGTTGGGTGGCTGGCTGACCCTTTGGGCCGGGCCACGCCCGATCTTTTTGATTCTCGCCGCGTGTTGCCTGGCGGGCGTGTGGGTGGCGCGGGGGTTGCCGAGTGCCGGCCATGACTTGCGCAGCAGCCCTGGACGTCGTTTCAGGTTTCCCGACAGCGTGGCCCTGTGGTCGTTTATCGAAGGCGTGGCGTTGGATGGGTTGTTTATCTTTGGCCTGTCGATCCAGGCGCAGAAGCTCCTGGGTGGCGATGCGGTGCTGATCGCCGGTGGCCTGATGGCGCTGCGCTACGTCTCGGAAATGCTCCTGAGCCCGCTGGGTGGCCGCGCCGCGCAGCGCTTTGGCGCCACCTCGATGTTACTGCTGTTTTCGTTCTTGAGTGCCCTGGCCTTGACCGCCTTCGGCAGCTATTGGGTGATTGTCGGCGCGGCAGCGGTGCTGGTGCTGCGCGCGCTGCAGCTGCCGTTGGTGACCACCCTCGTGGCCGAGCGTAACCCTGGCTCGATGCGGGTGTCGGCGCTGGCGTCCAATGCGGTGTGGCGCGATATCGGCGCAGGTCTGGGGCCGTTGCTCGCGGGGCTGCTATTGCCGGTGGCCTCGGCGCCCCTGGTGTTTGGCGTTGCAGGGGCGGCCATTGCCGTGAGCGCGCTGTTCTGCTGGCGGGCCAGTCCTCGCGTGGACTGACTCAGGCGCTTTTCAAGGCGTCCAGCCAGGTGGGGTCGAGGCGGGTTTGCTCGGTCTCGATGCCCAACCTCTGCATGTTGTCTGCGTGGGCTTGCACTTCGCCGACCAGTTGCGCCTGGGCACTGGAGTTGGCATCCAGCGCGTGCATCTGCGTCAGGCCAAGGTGGTAGAAACGCAGCACCTTCATCGCGGTCGGGTCGCCCGCCTGTACCCGCTCGGTGACCTTGTGCATCACATTGGTCACGCTCATCAAGCTGCGCTTGAGTTGCCAGCCATACACCGCTGCCGAGAACCACGGCTGGGTCCAGAACGGGCCGCGGACCAGCGCGAGGGTGATCAGCACGCCGGCGAACACACCGCCCACATTGAAGCGAAAGTTATCGCCACCGGGTTCGCCGAACAGCCTCACCGCCAGGCTCGACAGCAGCATGGCCAGCGCCAGGAACAGCACGGCCACGATCAAGGTGCTGCGGCGGGTCTGTTGACGATAGGTGGCGGGGTCGCAGGGTTTGAGTTCGAACATCCGGGGGCAATCTCCTTAGTCTGGGCAAGGGGGATAGGGCAGGGCGGCATCTTCTCACGCGCGGGCGACCGTGCGGCAATCAAGTTGAACGATGCCTGGCAGGGCTTTATCCAAACCTGTGTAGGCCACCAATCCCTCTGAGGTGAACATCATGCCTGAGTACAAACAACCCCCGCCCGGTACGCCCGACCCCAACCGCACGCCCGGTGAAGAAGAGCGCGACAACGATGCATTGCGCCCGAATGACCCAAAAGAACGTGGACCGGAGGATGACGTGGAACGCGTCGAAGAAGACCTGGAGCACCTCCACGACAAAGCCCGCCCGCTGTAACAGGAGACCGTGATGACCAAGCGTACTGATGGCCCGCCTTCCAACGAACATGCCAGCGGCGAGGATGAACTGGGGTTCGACCCGGACTCACCGGACCTGGCCGATCCGCAGGTCGACCCCGTCGGCCCGGCTATCGCCCCGTTGGATAAAAAAGACAACGACGAGTCGAAAAAAAAGCCGCCCTACGATCCGTTGGGCGACTTGAAAAAATAGGGTTGAGCCCCGCGTTATTGAGCGGGGCTTTTTATTTCGGTGGTGTCCATTGGACATCGGTGATGCCGTACTTCTCGGCCCACGGTCGAGTGGTCTTTTTCACTTGCTCATGACCAACCCGGCCGATACGGCTTACGTGAGCAACGTCAGCGTCAACGGCCGCCCAATGCCACGCTTCAGCGTTATTCATCACTTCGGCACGCACTACAAACGACTTGGGCGTGCCATGCAGTTGGTAGTGGATGGTGTAGATTTTTGCGGTACTCATGGTGCCTCCCTGTGTTGTTATAAATGGAGGCGGGCGCGTTCTAAAAGGTTCATTCAAAATGACAACCTGCACGCCAGGGCGGCATAGTGATGGATTCTTCCTGCCCGAGGATCACGTGATGTCCGGCCTGAGCCACAGCCGCCTGTATCTGCAACGCCTGGGATACGATTCGCCGCCACCCCCCACTCTGCAAACCTTGTGCGAATTGCAATTGCGCCATGTGTGCGCCTTCGCCTTTGAAAGCCTGTCAACCTTGCTGCGCTTGCCGGTGCCGATCGACTTGCCCAGCGTTGAGCAGAAAATCTTGTTCGATGGACGCGGTGGCTACTGCTATGAGCTGAATCAGATGTTCCTCGCGCTGTTGCAGGATCTGGGCTTCGATGCCCGCGGTATCACCGGGCGCGTGGTGATGGGTGGCCCGCCGGATGCACGCACCGCACGCACCCATCGCCTGAGCCTGGTGACGCTGGACGGTGTGCGCTACATCACCGACGTGGGCTTTGGCGGCATGGTGCCCAGCAGCCCGTTGCGGCTCGATACCGAGGCGGTACAGGCCACGGCCCATGAACCGTATCGCCTGACGTTCAATCAGGGTGAGGGCAGTTACACCTTATGGGCCGAGGTCGCAGGCGAGTGGCGCGGCCTGTATGTATTCGACCTGCAGGTGCAGGCGGATATCGACTACGAAATCGGCAACTGGTACGTCTGCACGCATCCGGGCTCGCCGTTCGTGGGGCAGTTGAAAGTCGCACGGTTGGCGGCGGGTAAACGTCATACCCTGAACAACGCCCAGTACGCGATTCATTATCTGGACCGACCCAGCGACAAGCGCACGATTGAGCATGCCGATGACATGCTGGGCTTGCTGGAGGGGGTGTTCGGGATTCGTTTGCCGACGCAGCCGCAGCTACGTTCAGTGCTTGAAGGCCTGATTGCGGGCTGAGCGGGCCGGGCCTTATGCCGCTGAAACAAGAGCACCTTGCGACTAACGCAAAACGGCGCCCGAAGGCGCCGTTTTGTTGTCTTGCATCCTAAGCGATCAAACGCCCAGTACCGCGTGCTGCACCAGGGTGAGCAACGGTTGTGGGTACACACCCAGGAAGAACGCGAGCAGGGCGATGGCCAGCAGCATTACGCCGCCCGCCTTTTGTTCCCAGTGCAGCTCGGCATCCACACGGCGCAGGTTTGGCTCGATCAGGTACAGGGTGACCATCACGCGCAGGTAGTAGAACACGCCGATGGCGCTGCCCAGTACCAACGAAGCCACCAGCCACCATTCGTGTGCTTCGACACCGGTCGCCACGATGTAGAACTTGCCGATAAAGCCGGCGGTCAGCGGGATACCGGCCAGGGACAGCATCATCACGGTGAGTACGGCCGTCAGGTACGGACGCCGCCAGAACAGGCCGCGGTATTCATACAGGGCGTCGGCGTCGCGGCCTTTGTAAGGCGAGGACATCAAGGTGATCACACCAAACGCGCCGAGGCTGGTGATCACATAGGTGACCAGGTACACGCCGATGGCTTCCACGGCCAGGCCTTTGCTCGCCACCAGGGCGATCAGCAGGTAGCCGAAGTGGGCGATGGACGAGTAACCCAGCAGACGCTTGAGGTTGTTCTGGGTCAGGGCCAGCAGGTTACCGAACAGGATCGAGGCAATGGCGATCACGGTCAGCACGTTGCTCAGCACGCCGGTGTTGGCCGCCGGCGAGATCTGGAACAGTCGCACCATCACCGCAAACACCGCCACCTTGGACGCCGTGGCCAGGAACGCGGCCACTGGCGCCGGGGCGCCTTCGTACACGTCCGGAGTCCACAGGTGGAACGGCACCAGCGACAGCTTGAACGCCAGGCCGATCAGCATCATGGCCAGGC
The DNA here is from genome assembly GCF_023148575.1 of Pseudomonas sp. EYE_354. Classification (NCBI taxonomy): domain Bacteria; kingdom Pseudomonadati; phylum Pseudomonadota; class Gammaproteobacteria; order Pseudomonadales; family Pseudomonadaceae; genus Pseudomonas; species Pseudomonas sp. EYE_354. The sequence goes on along the minus strand of NZ_JAHXNQ010000007.1, from coordinate 95,876 downwards.
CCAGTTGGGCAATTGGCGCAGGGCTGTTGGTGGTCGCCAGGGCATGACCGATACCGGTGAAGCTCAGGCTGCCGGCTTCGGCGTAGAGCAGCGCCATACCGAACAACAGGAAAGCGGAACCGGCGGCCGACAGCACCATGTACTTGATGCCGGCTTCCAGGGAGCGCTTGTTGAAGAAGGCATAGGCCACCAGGCCGTAGGTCGGGATCGACAGCAGTTCCAAACCGATGAACAGGCCCGCCAGGTGCTGCGCGCTGACCAGCACGATACCGCCGGCCGCAGCCAGCAGGATCAGCAGGTACAGCTCTTCGCGGTTGCCTGGGTAACCCGTGCCGCCTTCGCCGAGGTAGGCGTGGGCGAGGGTGACACAGGCCAGGGTCGCGACCAGGATCAGCGCGATGTACAGCAGTGCGAAGTCATCGACCATCATCAGCGGCGTGACCGCCAATGGCGCGACCTTGAGGGCCGGGATGATCGACAGCAGGGCCAGGTTCAAACCGGCGCAGGACAGCAGGAACGTTTGCGAGTGATTGCGGCGCCAGGCGATCGCCAGCATCACCACCACGATGGTGAGGCTGGTGATCAGCAGCGGCGCAAGCGCGATAAAGTGTTGGATCGTGAATTCCATAGCGCTCTTACCGGGCCGAAGCGAGTTGAGAGAAGGCGGTGCCGAACCACTGCTGCACGCCATGCATCGTTGCGGCAGAAGTGTCCAGGAACGGCTGCGGGTATACGCCGATGTAGATCAGCAATACCGCCAGGCCGAGCACCATGATCAGTTCGCGAGCATCCATCCCCTTGAGGACAGCGTCGGACTTGGCCGGGCCGAAGTAGGCGCGGTGGATCATGATCAGCGAGTAAACCGAACCGAACACCAGGCCGGAGGTGGCGATGGCGCTGATCCACGGCGTTTGCACGAAGGCACCCATCAGGATCAGGAATTCGCCGATGAAGTTACCGGTACCCGGCAAGCCCAGGGACGCAGCGGCGAAGAACAGGCTGATCGCCGGCAGGTAAGCGATGCGCGACCACACGCCACCCATTTCACGCATGTCACGGGTGTGCAGGCGCTCGTACAACTGGCCGCTGAGGATAAACAGCGCAGCCGCCGACACACCGTGGGCCAGCATCTGGATCACCGCGCCTTGCAACGCCAGCTGGCTGCCGGAGTAGATACCGATCAGTACGAAACCCATGTGGGAAACGGACGAGAAGGCGATCAGACGCTTGATGTCGGTTTGGGCGAAGGCCAGGAACGCACCGTAGAAGATCCCGATCAGACCCAGGGTCATGGCGATCGGCGCGAACTCGGCCGAGGCGTTCGGGAACAGCGGCAGTGCGAAACGCAGCAGGCCGTAGGCCGCAGTCTTCAACAGGATACCGGCCAGGTCGACGGAACCTGCGGTCGGTGCCTGGGCGTGCGCGTCAGGCAGCCAGGAGTGGAACGGCACCACCGGCAGCTTCACCGCGAAGGCGATGAAGAAGCCCAGCATCAGGATGTACTCGGTGGTCAGGGACATCTTGGTTTTCAACAGGTCGGCGTAGTTGAACGTAATCACGCCGGTGGTGTTGAAGTTGACCAGTACCAGACCGAGGATCGCCACCAACATGATCAGGCCGGAAGCCTGGGTGAAGATGAAGAACTTGGTCGCCGCGTAGATCCGGGTTTTCTTGCCGTCCGAAGAACTGTGACCCCAGAGCGCGATGAGGAAGTACATCGGCACCAGCATCATTTCCCAGAAGAAGAAGAACATGAACAGGTCGAGGGCGAGGAACACGCCGACAACACCGCCCAGGATCCACATCAGGTTCAGGTGGAAGAAGCCCACGTGACGCTGGATCTCTTTCCAGGAGCAGAGTACCGAGAGGATACCCAGCAGGCCGGTCAGCAGGATCATCAACAGCGACAGACCGTCGAGGGCCAGGTGCACGTTGATGCCGAAGCGCTGGATCCACACGTGCTTGAATTCAAGCGCGAAGGTCGGATCAACGCCCGGTGCCGGAGCGAATGAGTAGTCACCATGGGCCCACAGCCAGAGGCCGAGCGCGAGTTCCAGGGACATGGTCAGCAACGCAATCCAGCGGGGGAGGGTGGCGCCGAAGCGTTCACCCATCCAGCAGAGCAGGCCGCCGATAAAGGGGATCAGGATTAGCCAGGGCAGAATCATGACAGGCTCGTTTCCTTTCGCAAGTTCGCAAAGTTCATATCAGACCGCTACCACTACGATGGCGCCGATCACCAGCACGGCACCGGCCGCCATGGAAGCTGCATACCAACGCAATTGGCCCGTCTCGCTGCGGCTCAGGGCGGTGTGACCGCCTTTGGCGGCGCGCGGGATCAGACCGATGGTCTGGTCGAGCGGGTCTTTGCGCAGTACGTGGCTGATGGCGAGGTAAGGCTTGACGAACAGTTTGTCGTAGAGCCAGTCGAAGCCCCAGGCGGCGAACCACCAGGCCGACAGGAAGCGGCCAATGCCACTGTTGGCCACGGCGGTCACAAAGCGACGCTTGCCGAGGAACAACAGGGCTGCCAGCAAGATACCGGCAATGGCAATGGCGCCCGAGGCGATTTCCAGGCTGTGCTTGGCGGCGCCACCCGCGTGACCGGCGCTTTCCGGCAGTACACCGGCCAGTGGCGGGGTGATCATCGCGCCGATGAAGGTCGACAGCACGATCAGCACCGACAGGGGCAACCAGTGGGAGACGCCGTGGCCTGCGTGCGCTTCGGTCTTGGCTTCACCGTGGAAGGTGATGAAGATCAGGCGGAAGGTGTACAGCGAGGTCATGAACGCACCCACCAGGCCTGCATACAGCAGGTTCTGGTTACCGCTGGCGAAGGCTTCCCAGAGGATTTCGTCTTTCGAGTAGAAACCGGCGGTCACCAGCGGCAGGGCAGCCAGGGCCGCACCACCGACGATGAAGCTGGCGTAGGCCAACGGCAGTTTTTTCCACAGACCACCCATCTTGAAGATGTTCTGCTCGTGGTGGCAGGCGACGATCACCGCACCGGAGGCAAGGAACAGCAGGGCCTTGAAGAAGGCGTGGGTCATCAGGTGGAAAATCGCTGCGTCCCAGGCGCCAACGCCCAGCGCCAGGAACATGTAGCCGATCTGGCTCATGGTCGAGTAGGCGAGGATGCGCTTGATGTCGGTCTGCACCAGCGCGGCGAAGCCGGCCAGTACCAGGGTCACACCGCCCACGACGCCTACCAGGTGCAGGACGTCCGGCGCCATGGTGAACAGGCCGTGGGTACGGGCGATCAGGTAGACGCCGGCGGTCACCATGGTGGCGGCGTGGATCAGTGCCGATACCGGGGTAGGACCGGCCATCGCATCCGCCAGCCAGGTTTGCAGCGGCAGTTGCGCAGATTTACCCACGGCGCCGCCCAGCAGCATCAGGGTCGCCAGGGTGATCCAGAAGTCGCCGACCTGGAATTTCTGCGGTGCCAGCACCAGCAGTTCCTGGATGTTCAGTGTGCCCACCTGTTGGAACAGGATGAACAAGCCGATGGCCATGAACACGTCGCCGATACGGGTGACGATAAACGCCTTGAGCGCCGCGTTACCGTTGTTGCGGTTGCTGTAGTAGAAACCGATCAACAGGTACGAGCACAGGCCCACGCCTTCCCAGCCGAAGTACAGGAACAACAGGTTATCGCCCAGCACCAGGAACAGCATGCTGGCGATAAACAGGTTGGTGTACGAGAAGAAACGCGAGTAGCCCGCTTCACCGCGCATGTACCAGGACGCGAACAAGTGGATCAGGAAGCCCACACCCACCACCACGCCGAGCATGGTGATCGACAGGCCGTCGACGTAGAGGGCGAAGTTGGGCTTGAAGCCCTCCACCGACATCCACTGCCACAGCACCAGGGTGTAGTGGCCGCCTTCCGGCGGCGCCACGTTGAATTGCCAGATGACGTAGGCGGCAACGATGGCCGACAGGCCAATGGAGCCGACACCGATCAAGGCAGAGACATTTTCCGACAGGCGCCCGCGAGAGAACGACAGCAGCAGGAAACCGATCAGGGGAAATACGAAAGTCAGAAAGATCATGTTCATCCGCGCATCTCACTGGCAGCGTCGATATCAAGCGTGTGGAAGCGACGATACAGTTGCAGCAGGATCGCCAGGCCAATACTGGCCTCGGCGGCTGCCAGGCTGATCACCAGGATGAACATGACTTGTCCATCCGGCTGGCCCCAACGCGCACCGGCCACGATGAAGGCCAAGGCCGCAGCGTTCATCATGATTTCCAGGCTCATCAACACGAACAGAATGTTACGGCGAACCATCAGGCCGACCAGGCCAAGGCAGAACAGGATGCCGGCAACCGCCAGACCATGCTCCAAAGGGATAGCAGGCATCGTCATTGCTCCTTGGCTTCGTTGCGGCCCAAGTGGAAGGCGGTGATGGCTGCCGCGAGCAGCAGCATCGAAGCCAGTTCGACCACCAGCAGGTACGGGCCGAACAGGCTGATGCCCACGGCCTTCGCGTCGACGGTGGTGTGCCCGATGGCCTGGCCGCTCTGGTGAGCGAACAGCACATACAGCAGTTCACCCAGCAGCAAGGCTGCGAGGACAACCGGGCCGAGCCAGATGCCGGGCTTGAGCCAGACGCGCTCCTGGGCGACCGACGCCGGCCCCAGGTTGAGCATCATCACCACAAACACGAACAGCACCATGATGGCGCCGGCGTAGGCGATCACTTCCAGGACACCGGCGAACGGTGCGCCGAGGCTGAAGAAGGTCATGGCCACGGCGATCAGCGAAATGATCAGGTAGAGCAGGGCGTGCACGGGGTTGGTGTTGGTGATCACGCGAAGCGTGGACACCACTGCAATACCCGACGCGAAATAGAAAGCGAATTCCATCTTTCTTCCTTAAGGCAGCAAGCTCTTCACGTTGATCGGCTCGGCTTCGTTTTGTGCGGCGCCTTTCGACTTACCGGCAACGGCCATACCTGCAACACGATAGAAGTTGTAATCAGGGTTTTTACCGGGACCAGAGATCAGCAGATCTTCTTTCTCGTACACCAGGTCCTGACGTTTGAACTCGGCCATCTCGAAATCCGGCGTGAGCTGGATCGCGGTGGTCGGGCAAGCTTCCTCGCAGAGGCCGCAGAAAATGCAGCGCGAGAAGTTGATGCGGAAGAAGTCCGGGTACCAGCGACCGTCTTCGGTTTCAGCTTTCTGCAGGGAGATGCAACCCACCGGGCAGGCCACGGCGCACAGGTTGCAGGCTACGCAACGCTCTTCGCCGTCGGGGTCGCGGGTCAGTACGATGCGGCCGCGATAGCGCGGCGGCAGGTACACCGCCTCTTCCGGGTATTGCAGGGTGTCGCGTTTGCGAAAGCCGTGACCGAACACCATCACCAGGCTTCGCAACTGGGTACCGGTACCCTTAACGATGTCGCCAATATATTTGAACATGGGTCAAATCCTCACTGAACCGCGCCCGCTGGCGTGTTCAACAACACAACGGCAGCAGTCACCAGCAGATTGATCAGGGTCAGCGGCAGGCAGAAGCGCCAGCTGAAATCCATCACCTGGTCGTATCGTGGACGCGGAATGGAAGCGCGCAGCAGGATAAACAACATGATGAAGAACGCGGTCTTCAGGAAGAACCAGAAGAACGCCAACTGCGGCAGGATGCCGAACGGACCGTGCCAGCCGCCGAAGAACAGCGTGACCAGCAGGGCCGAGATCAAGATGATGCCGATGTACTCACCGACGAAGAACATGCCCCATTTCATGCCGGCGTATTCAATGTGGTAACCGTCGGCCAGTTCCTGTTCCGCTTCCGGCTGGTCGAAGGGGTGACGGTGAGTCACGGCCACGCCCGCGATGAAGAAGGTACAGAAACCGAAGAACTGCGGAATGATGAACCACAGGTTCTGCGCCTGGTACTCGACGATATCGCGCATGTTGAACGAGCCGACCTGCACCACGATGCCCATCAGCGCCAGGCCCATGAACACTTCGTAGGACACGGTCTGGGCCGAGGCACGTAAGCTGCCCAGCAGGGCGAACTTGTTGTTGCTCGACCAGCCGGCGAACAGTACCGCGTAGACCGACAGACCGGCCATGGCGAAGAAGAACAGCAAGCCGATGTTCAGGTCCGCCACGCCCCAGGTCGGGGTGATCGGGATGATCGCGAAGGCGATCAGCAAGGCGCTCATGGCCACAACCGGTGCCAGGGTGAAGATCACCTTGTCGGCAAACGGCGGGGTCCAGTCTTCCTTGAAGAACATTTTCAGCATGTCGGCGGCGATCTGGAACATACCGAATGGGCCAACGCGGTTCGGACCGTAACGGTCCTGCCACCAGCCCAGCAGACGACGTTCGACGAAGCTGAGCAGGGCGCCCGCCACGACCACGGCCAGCAGGATCACGATGGCCTTGACCACCGAAATGATCACGTCAATTACTTCCGGCGTGAACCAAGTCATTGCGCTGCCTCCTGCAGACCGTCAACGGTTTTGCCAAAGATCGCAGGCGGAATACCGGCGAGGCCTTTCGGCAGTGCAACCAGACCGGCACCCAACGCTTCATTGATGCGCAGCGACAGACGCAAGGTCTGGCCGGCCACGTTCAGGCTGAGCAGGGCACCGTCGTTGACGCCCAGGCGGTCGGCTTCGGACTTGGCCAGGGACACATACGCAGTGGGGATGCGCTCTTGCACCGGCGCGGCCTTGGAAGAGGTTTCTTCGCTGCCGAACAGGTGGAAGAACGGCACCACCTGCCAGGTGCCCTGGGCCGGGTTGAATGGACGCGGTACCGCAGCGAACCAGTTCAGCGAGTCACCGCTGCTTTCGATCAGGCGGGTGCCCGGGTCGCCGGCGCGGATGTGACCACCGACTTCGTCCTGGAACTTGTTCCAGGCCTGCGGCGAGTTCCAGCCCGGCGACCAGGCGAACGGCACCTGCTGACGGGGCTCGGCCGAACCCGAATAACCTTCCATGGAGAAGGCAAACGCGGTGTCGTTGTCCTGTGGGGTACGCGGTTCGTGCACGCTGATGTCGGCGCGCATGGCGGTACGACCGGAGTAACGCAGCGGTTCGCGGGCCAGTTTCAGGCCCTTGATGCGGAACGTGGCGGACGGTGCGGCATCGACGATACGTGCCAGTTGCGGCGCGCTGGCAGCGGTGGCGGCGGTGACGTGGTCGAGCTGGGTCCAGTCGATCGGCTGGTTCAACAGGGTGGCGCGCAGGGCATGCAGCCAGCGCCAGCCTTCGTGCACCAGGATGCTGGCGTCCATGTACTTCGGATCGAACACCTGGAAGAAGCGCTGGGCGCGGCCTTCCTGGCTGACCAGCGTGCCGTCGCCTTCGGCGAAGGTGGCAGCTGGCAGGACCAGATGGGCACGGTCGCTGGTGGCGGTCTTCTGGTGGTCGGCGACGATCAGCACTTTGGCGGCGTTGAGAGCGGCGTCAACCTTGGCCGCATCGGTGCGGGTGTACAGGTCGTTTTCCAGCACCACGATGGCGTCGGCACGGCCGTCGGTCACCGCTTGCAGCGCGGCGTCGAGGGACTCGCCACCGAGCATGGCCAGACCGAGGCTGTTGGCTTCCGGTACGACCAGGCTGATGGAGCCGTTCTTGTCGCGCAGCTTCAGGGCCTTGGCAATGTTGGCGGCGGCTTCGATCAGCGCCTTGGAACCCAGCGAGGTACCGGCGATGATCAACGGACGCTTGGCCGCCAGCAGGGCGTCGGCGATGCGCTGGGCCAGTTCGACGGCTTCAGTGTCCAGGCCGTCGACGGCAGGCGCGCTGGCGTCGAGGGCGTGGGCCACGGCGAAACCGAGGCGAGCCAGGTCATCCGGAGCGGCGTGCACGCATTCTTCGGCGATGTCGTCGAGCTTGGTTTCAGCCAGGGATGCAATAAACAGCGGGTTCAGCGCGTGCTGGCCGATGTTTTTCACCGCGGCATCGAGCCAGGGCTGTACGCGCATGGCGTCGGCCATTTCTTCTGCCTTGCCTTTGACCGACTGGCGCAACGACAGGGCGATGCGTGCAGCGGTTTGGGTCAGGTCTTCACCGAGCACGAAAATTGCGTCGTGGTCTTCGATGTCACGCATGTTCGGCACGGGCAGCGGGCTGTCGTTCAGCACTTGGAGGACCAGGCGGATGCGTTCCAGCTCGCCGGCTTCGATACCGCTGTAGAAGTGCTCGGCACCGACCAGTTCGCGCAGGGCGAAGTTGCTTTCGAGGCTGGCGCGGGGCGAACCGATACCGACGATATTGCGGCCGCGCAGCAGGTCGGCGGCTTTATCCAGCGCCTGGTCCAGGCTCAGCTTGGCGCCGTCGGCCAGCAATGGCTGACGAGGACGGTCTTCGCGGTTGACGTAGCCATAGCCGAAACGGCCACGGTCGCACAGGAAGTACTGGTTAACCGAACCGTTGAAACGGTTTTCAATACGACGCAGTTCACCGTAACGCTCGCCCGGTGAAATGTTGCAACCGCTGGAGCAGCCATGGCAGATGCTTGGCGCGAATTGCATGTCCCATTTGCGGTTGTAGCGCTCGGAGTGAGTTTTGTCGGTGAACACACCGGTCGGGCAGACCTCGGTGAGGTTGCCGGAGAACTCGCTTTCCAGCACGCCGTCTTCAACGCGACCGAAGTACACGTTGTCGTGGGCGCCGAATACCCCCAGATCGGTGCCGCCGGCGTAGTCTTTATAGAAGCGCACGCAGCGGTAGCAGGCGATGCAGCGGTTCATTTCGTGGGAAATGAACGGGCCGAGGTCCTGGTTCTGGTGGGTGCGCTTGGTGAAGCGATAGCGGCGCTCGTTGTGGCCGGTCATCACCGTCATGTCTTGCAGGTGGCAGTGACCGCCTTCCTCACAGACCGGGCAGTCGTGGGGGTGGTTGGTCATCAGCCATTCGACAACGCTGGCGCGGAACGCCTTGGATTCATCATCGTCGATGGAAATCCAGGTGTTGTCGGTGGCTGGGGTCATGCAGGACATGACGATACGACCACGGGTGTCGTTCTCGTCGGTGTATTGCTTGACCGCACACTGGCGACAGGCACCGACGCTACCTAGCGCGGGGTGCCAGCAGAAATAAGGGATGTCGAGGCCTAGTGACAGACACGCCTGTAACAGGTTGTCCGCCCCATCGACTTCGAGCGCTTTGCCGTCTACGTGGATAGTGGCCATGGTTCAAAGTTCTTCGTTGGCCCGTTGTCAGCGGGCGTGGCTAATGGAATCTTGTTATTCATGTGCATCTACACAGCCCTGCAGGCGTCAGCACATGAGCAGGCGAAGGGCACGGGCCCTTCGCCGGTTTAAGCGTTACGCGCCGACTACGATCGGCCTTGCCAGAGGCGGGACGGCGGCGCTGATAGGCGCGATGCCGGCTTCGAACTCCGAGCGGAAGTATTTGATTGCGCTGCCCAATGGCTCCACGGCGCCCGGTGCGTGAGCACAGAAGGTCTTGCCAGGGCCGAGGAAACCGACCAGGCCCAGCAGGGTTTCGATATCACCCTCGCGGCCTTCACCGTTTTCCAGGGCCATCAGCAGCTTCACGCTCCACGGCAGACCGTCGCGGCACGGGGTGCAGAAGCCGCAGGATTCGCGGGCAAAGAACTGCTCCATGTTGCGCAGCAACGAGACCATGTTCACGGTGTTGTCCACCGCCATCGCCAGCCCGGTACCCATCCGGGTGCCGACCTTGCCGATGCCGCCGGCGTACATCTGGGCGTCCAGGTGCTCAGGAAGCAGGAAGCCGGTGCCGGCGCCGCCTGGCTGCCAGGCCTTGAGGGTGTAGCCGTCGCGCATGCCGCCGGCGTAGTCCTCGAACAGTTCGCGCGCGGTCACGCCGAACGGCAGTTCCCACAGACCGGGGTTCTTGACCTTGCCGGAGAAGCCCATGAGCTTGGTGCCCATGTCTTCGCTGCCTTCGCGGGCCAACGATTTGTACCAGTCCACGCCGTCGGCGATGATCGCCGGCACGTTGCACAAGGTCTCGACGTTGTTCACGCAGGTCGGCTTGCCCCACACGCCCACGGCGGCAGGGAAGGGCGGTTTGGAGCGCGGGTTGGCGCGGCGGCCTTCGAGGGAGTTGATCAGGGCGGTTTCTTCACCGCAGATGTAACGCCCGGCGCCGGTGTGCACGAACAGTTCGAAATCAAAACCCGAACCGAGAATGTTCTTGCCCAGCAGGCCCGCTGCCTTGGCTTCTTCCACGGCACGGTTGAGGTGCTTGGCGGCGGTGGTGTATTCGCCACGTAGGAAGATGTAGCCACGGTAGGTTTTCAGCGCGCGGGCGCTGATCAGCATGCCTTCGATGAGCAGATGGGGCAGTTGCTCCATCAGCATGCGGTCTTTCCAGGTGTTGGGTTCCATTTCATCCGCGTTGCACAGCAGGTAGCGGATGTTGATGGATTCGTCCTTAGGCATCAGGCCCCACTTCACGCCAGTGGGGAAACCTGCGCCGCCGCGGCCCTTGAGGCCGGCGTCTTTTACGGTCTGGACGATATCGTCCTGGGCCATTTCGGCGAAAGCTTTGCGCGCCGCCGCATAACCGTTCTTGGCCTGGTACTCGTCAAGCCATACCGGCTCGGCATCGTCACGCAGGCGCCAGGTCAGCGGGTGGGTCTCAGGCGAACGCTTGATCAGGTTGGCCGGGCCGAAAGAAGTCAGGGTCATGGGTAGCCCTCGAGCAATTGGGTCACGCCAGCAGGCTGCACGTCACCGAATGTGTCGTCGTCGATCATCAACGCCGGCGCTTTGTCGCAGTTGCCCAGGCAGCACACCGGCAGCAGCGTGAAACGGCCGTCTGCAGTGGTCTGGCCGAGGCCGATGCCCAGCTTGTTCTGGATCTCGCTGACCACGGACTCGTGACCACCGATGTAGCAGACCATGCTGTCGCACACGCGAATGATGTGACGGCCGACCGGCTGGCGGAAGATCTGGCTGTAGAACGTGGCCACGCCTTCAACATCGCTGGCAGGGATGCCAAGGATCTCGCCGATGGCGTAGAGGGCGCCGTCCGGCACCCAGCCACGTTCCTTCTGGACGATTTTCAGGGCTTCGATCGACGCCGCGCGCGGGTCTTCGTAGTGATGCAGCTCGTGCTCGATGGCCGAGCGCTCGGTTTCACTCAAAGTGAAACGGTCTGTCTGGATAAGCGTGCTGTTCATGCTTAGCGGTCCACGTCGGCCATAACGAAATCGATACTACCCAGGTACGCAATCAAGTCCGCGACCATCTCACCTTTGATCACCGAAGGGATCTGCTGCAAGTGGGCAAAGCTTGGGGTACGAATCCGGGTGCGGTAGCTCATGGTGCCGCCATCGCTCGTCAGGTAATAACTGTTGATACCCTTGGTCGCTTCGATCATCTGGAAGGATTCGTTGGCCGGCATCACCGGGCCCCACGAAACCTGCAGGAAGTGCGTGATCAGGGTTTCGATGTGTTGCAGCGTGCGCTCTTTGGGCGGCGGCGTGGTCAGCGGGTGATCCGCTTTGTAAGGACCTGCCGGCATGTTGCGCATGCACTGCTCGATGATCTTCAGGCTCTGGCGCATCTCTTCGACGCGCACGATGCAACGGTCGTAGGCATCGCCATTGGCTGCCAGCGGCACTTCGAACTCGAAGTTCTCGTAGCCGGAGTACGGGCGCGCTTTACGCAGGTCGAAGTCGCAACCGGTGGAGCGCAAGCCGGCACCGGTGACGCCCCATTCCAGGGCCTCTTTGGTGTTGTACTGCGCGACGCCGATGGTGCGGCCCTTGAGAATGCTGTTGTCCAGCGCGGCCTTTTGATACTCGTCCAGACGCTTGGGCATCCAGTCGATGAACTCTTTGACCAGACGCTCCCAACCGTTGGGCAGGTCATGGGCCACGCCACCGATGCGGTACCAGGCCGGGTGCAGGCGGAAACCGGTGATGGCTTCGATGACCTTGTAGGCACGCTGACGGTCGGTGAAGGTGAAAAACACCGGGGTCATGGCGCCGACGTCCTGGATATAGGTACCCAGGAACAACAGGTGGCTGGTGATCCGGAAGAACTCGGCCATCATGATGCGGATGGTGTCGACGCGGTCCGGCACTTTGATGCCGGCCAGCTTCTCGACCGAGAGTACGTACGGCAGGTTGTTCATCACGCCGCCGAGGTAGTCGATACGGTCGGTGTACGGGATGAAGCTGTGCCAGGACTGACGCTCGGCCATCTTCTCGGCACCCCGGTGGTGGTAGCCGATGTCCGGTACGCAGTCGACGATTTCTTCGCCGTCCAGCTGCAGGATGATACGGAAGGCACCGTGAGCCGAAGGGTGGTTCGGGCCCAGGTTGAGGAACATGTAATCCTCGTTGGTGCCGGAGCGTTTCATGCCCCAGTCTTCCGGACGGAAGCGCGCGGCCTCTTCTTCAAGCTGTTGCTTGGCGAGGTTGAGGCTGAACGGGTCGAATTCGGTGGCGCGCGCCGGGAAGTCCTTGCGCAGCGGGTGACCTTCCCACGTTGGCGGCATCATGATGCGCGTCAGGTGCGGGTGGCCTGGGAAGTCGATACCGAACATGTCCCAGACTTCACGCTCGTACCAGCTGGCGTTCGGCCAGATACCGGTCACGGTCGGGATGCTCAAATCGCTCTCGGACAGGGCGACCTTGATCATCACGTCGCTGTTACGTTCCAGCGACATCAAGTGGTAGAACACGGTGAAATCGGCGCCGCTCGGCAGCCCCTGGCGCTTGGTGCGCAGACGCTCGTCCACGCCATGCAGGTCATAGAGCATGACGTACGGCTTGGGCAGGTTGCGCAGGAAGGTCAGGACTTCGACAAGCTTGGCGCGCGCCACCCACAGCACCGGCATGCCGGTGCGTGTGGCCTGGGCGGTGAAGGCGTCAGGGCCAAAACGGTTATTGAGTTCGACAACCACATCCTGGTCGTCTGCCTTGTAAGGCGGGATGTACAGAGCACTGCCTGTAGTCATGGTTTTTTATCGCTTTCGGTCAACGTAAAGAATGAAGCCAGGTTTTCGTTCTATAAAAGAAGCGGGCTGGATCAGACTTCGTCGGGGCTGCGCAGGTTGGTGACTGCGATTCGCTGTTCGCGGCGCTGTTCCTTTTGGGACGGCATCTCGGCGCGGTACACGCCTTGATCCCCAACCACCCAGGACAGTGGGCGACGCTCCTTGCCAATCGATTCCTGCAACAGCATCAAGCCTTGCAGAAACGCTTCTGGGCGGGGCGGGCAGCCAGGCACGTAGACGTCCACGGGCAGGAATTTATCCACCCCTTGAACAACCGAGTAGATGTCGTACATGCCACCGGAGTTGGCGCACGAACCCATGGAAATAACCCACTTAGGTTCGAGCATTTGCTCGTAGAGGCGCTGAATGATTGGCGCCATCTTGATGAAGCAGGTACCGGCGATAACCATGAAATCCGCCTGGCGTGGCGAGGCCCGGATAACTTCGGCGCCAAAGCGCGCGATGTCGTGGGGCGCCGTGAAGGCGGTGGTCATTTCCACGTAGCAGCACGAAAGACCGAAGTTGTACGGCCACAGGGAGTTTTTACGCCCCCAGTTGACCGCGCCACTCAGCACGTCTTCCAGCTTGCCCATGTAGATGTTCTTGTGGACTTGATCTTCTAACGGATCGGAAACGGTTTCCCGTTCGCCGATGGGGTATTGCTCGTTAGGAGCATCCGGGTCGATCCTGGTGAGATTGTATTGCATCGCCAAAGCCTCATTGTTTCAGCTTCGCTTGCCGCTTACGACGAGCTTCCGGAGCCCAGTCAAGGGCGCCCACTCGAAATAGGTAGACAAGGCCTGCCAACAGAATTGCTATGAAAACGAGGGCTTCGACGAATCCGGTCCAGCCGCTTTCGCGGACGGACACAGACCAGGCAAAGAGAAAGAGGGCTTCGATATCGAAGATCACGAACAGCATCGCGACCAGATAGAATTTGGCTGAGAGCCGCAAGCGGGCGCCACCTGTAGGTAGCATGCCGGACTCGAACGGTTCGTTTTTGCTGCGCCCCCAGGCTTTTGACCCGAGGAGGCTGGAGACGCCGAGCATGAAGGCGCAGAGGCCGACAACACCGAGGAGGAAAATGGCAAAGCCCCAGTTGTGGGCCATGAGTCCTGTCGCTTCGGTCATGCTGGAAATCCTTAACAGAGAGCAAAGGTCTCTGAGCTCGAAAAAGTAATGATGCAGTGACGATATGTCGCAGCGCAGTCAATCGCGTTGATTTTATGGCTAAACACCGGGCAAGTAAAATTCCTGTAGCGAAATTATTCGATGGAATAAGCACATAGTGCACCTCGATGGGGCTCAAGCCCTTATGGAACGGGCATTAGCGGGCATTTAATCAATTATGTTTTGTTTAACCTGTAACGAAACTTTTATGGTCCAAATGATAATGAATATTGTTTGCGTGGGGTTTAAGCGATTGTTTCTCATGTGGCGGGGGAAGTTACCGTTACTTGCTTGAACGCTGCTTAGTTGCCAGAACGGTTCTTTTAACCGATTGCACCTGCGCGGATACCGCTCTGGATCAATATTCTGCGAAAAATCCCCAGAGATCATGCCTTGCCCACAATGGATCCGCAGTGCATCAGCAGGATTTGTACAGGCAAAAAAACGCCCCGAACCAGTCGGGGCGTGATTGCTGTGCGGCAGGACGGTTAGCTCTTGAGTGGTTCCGCCCTGGCCGTGTACTCAGTGTTTAGTGGAACTGTTCTTCTTCGGTCGAACCGGTCAGCGCCGTCACGGACGAGGTGCCGCCCTGGATCACGGTGGTCATGTCGTCGAAGTAGCCGGTGCCCACTTCCTGCTGGTGCGCCACAAAGGTGTAGCCCTTGGCGGCGTCAGCGAATTCCTGCTCCTGCAGCTTCACGTAAGCGGTCATGTCGTTGCGGGCGTAGTCGTGCGCCAGGTTGAACATGCTGTGCCACATGTTGTGAATGCCGGCCAGGGTGATGAACTGGTGCTTGTAGCCCATGGCGGACAGTTCGCGCTGGAACTTGGCGATGGTCGCGTCGTCCAGGTTCTTCTTCCAGTTGAAAGAAGGCGAGCAGTTGTAGGACAGCAGCTGGTCCGGGTATTCCTTTTTGATCGCTTCGGCAAAGCGACGGGCTTCGTCCAGGTCCGGCTTGGCGGTTTCGCACCAGATCAGGTCGGCATACGGCGCATAGGCCAGGCCACGGGCAATCGCCTGATCCAGGCCGGCACGTACCTTGTAGAAACCTTCCTGAGTGCGCTCGCCGGTCACGAATGGCTGGTCGTATGGGTCGCAGTCCGAAGTCAGCAGGTCAGCGGCGTTGGCGTCGGTACGGGCCAGGATGATGGTTGGGGTGCCGGCGACGTCGGCAGCCAGGCGGGCAGCGGTGAGCTTCTGCACGGCTTCCTGAGTTGGAACCAGTACCTTGCCGCCCATGTGGCCGCATTTTTTCACGGAAGCCAGTTGGTCTTCGAAGTGAACGCCGGCGGCGCCTGCTTCGATCATGCTCTTCATCAGCTCGTAGGCGTTGAGTACGCCGCCGAAACCGGCTTCGGCGTCAGCCACGATCGGTGCGAAGTAGTCGATGTAGCCTTCATCGCCCGGGCCTTTGCCGGCTTTCCACTGGATCTGGTCGGCACGACGGAACGAGTTGTTGATGCGCTTGACCACGGTTGGAACCGAATCCACCGGGTACAGCGACTGATCGGGGTACATGGATTCAGCGGAGTTGTTGTCCGCTGCCACTTGCCAGCCGGACAGGTAGATCGCCTGGATGCCGGCTTTTACCTGTTGTACTGCCTGGCCGCCAGTAAGGGCGCCCATGCAGTTGACGAAATCTTTGTCGGGACGGAAGGAAGGCTTGGCGCCTTGGGTAACCAGGTTCCACAGCTTCTCGGCGCCGAGTTTTGCAAAGGTGTGCTCAGGTTGGACCGAGCCACGCAGGCGGACGACGTCAGCAGCGGAATAAGCGCGGGTTACGCCTTTCCAGCGTGGGTTTTCAGCCCAATCTTTTTCAAGGGCTGCAATTTGCTGTTCGCGTGTCAGTGCCATGGGGAAAAACCTCGTCGCATAGGTCAGGGTGGAAAAATCCTTTTGCCAGCCACGCAATCGTTGCGCGGTATGGCTGCTCGCTGACCAGAAGCTTAGGCGATCAAGCCAGGTTGGACGGCGGAGGCGACGGGATGAACGAAGGGCTCAAGGGAGAAAGTGAGCAGGTAGGGGCGGACCGAGAACAGTCTTCAGGCGTCGTGGGCCTTTGGGCATTCTGCAGCGTGTTGCCGGGTTACCTGGTTAGCTTCCGTCCCTCGGGACAACTTCGTTCCAGTCGCAACCAACGTCAAACACACCTTGTGGGCGGTACAGACACGAATCGGCTCAGGTGGGTAGATTAGAGCGGCGATCCGGAGACCCTTGCCAGGGCCTCTGATTAGCGGGAGCGAGGCCATCATGCCCATGCTTTTTTGGATCGTCAAATGTTTTGTAGTGCTTTTTTTAAGGCACTACATCTTTAGTCTAATACGACTCATCAGTCAGTTTTTGGTGCTTCAGTTCAAGGTGTCGACCTTGACCCGTAAGGTCAGGTCTTCGCGCCCCTGAGTAGAGTAGCTGCGGGTTGTGGAGGATTTATCGGCCTGGGTTTCACGATTGACGCCGGCCAGGGATATCCACTCGCCCAGGCGGCCGCTGACGGTTGTGTCGGTGCTTTGTACGTTCACTACATCGGGACGTTCCTGGCTCATGCGGTCACGGTTGGTACTGATCGCCAGGTGTACGGTCTCGCCGGTAACGCTGGCGGTCACGTAGAAACCCTGGGTGACGTTGCGGTATTGGGTCTGGTTTTGCGGGCGGCCGTAGGCATCGGGCTGGGTGGTGGTCAGCGGCACGCTTTGACCCATCTGGATCAACGCCGGTACGCCTTCGCTGGCCTGGATCTGCTGGACGCCGCCGTCGCGGCTGGCGGTGCCGTAGCTGATGATGCGGGTCTGGCTGTCGCCGGTGTTTTGCTGGTTGTTTTCATTAGTGTCGACGGTGATCAGCAGGCGCCTGGCCGGCGTGTCCAGTTGTGCGAGCAGGGCGCGCAGTTCTTCAATCTTGCCAGGCTCGGCTTTAACGATCAGTTGGTTGCCATAGGCGCTGACAGTGCCGTCCTTGCCGATGAAATTCTGTGCTACCGGCAGCAGGTCCGCGCTGGTGCGGTTGCTCAGGTTGACGACCTGGGTGTCGGCCATGGCCGAGACGCTGACGGCCAGGAAGAGGGCGGTGAGCAAGGTGCGTAGGGACATGTCCGTTATCTCTGCGAGTCGAAGGCTGGATAGTGCCACTTTGTAGGCCTGGGGTGTAGTGAGCGCGCAAGCCCCGTGCCGGGCTGCGAAGCAGCCCTAACAAAAAACGCCGCGCTCTTTCTGAGGGAGCGCGGCGTCTGGTTTTGGGTCTGTTTCGCAGCCCGACACGGGGCAAGCCCGCTCAGCCCAAGGATCAGCCCTCGCGCACCATGTCCACATGCGGAATCCCGACCTCAAGAAACTCGTCACTGACGATCTTGAAGCCCAGCCGCTCATAAAACGGCGCGGCATACACTTGCGCGCTGAGGAACTGCCGGGTCTGGCCGCGTTTCTCGGCCTCGCCAATCACGGCTTCCATCAGTTTGTCGCCGACTTTAAGTCCGCGCCAATCCTTGAGCACTGACACTCGGCCGATCTCGCCGCTGGGCAGCAAGCGGGCGGTGCCAATAGGGAAGTCACCCTCGAATGCCAGGAAATGCACGGCATCTGCGTCGTCAGCATCCCATTCCAGCTCGGGTGGAACGGATTGTTCGGCGATGAATACCGCTTCACGAATGCGCCGAATCTCGTCGATATCCTTTCGCCAGTCCGCGACACTTACGTGAATCTTATTCATCGGCAAATCCCAGGCTGCCTTGCTTGACCAGCTCGCACAGCAAGTCGCGGCCGTCTTCGTCGGCAAGCCATTCGCCGAGGTTTTCGCTGTGCAGCGCATCGGCCGAGCACACCAGTTTCAGCAGCTCTCGCAGCTTGCCTGGCAGGTAACGGCTCTGGCCGCTGGCGAACAGCAGCACATCGTCGTCGACCTCGGACCAGGCCATGCGCGCGCTTGGGTTGCGCACCAGAATCGCGCCATCTTGCAGGCTATTGAGGAAGTCGGCTTCGCCCATCTCCTCGCCGGCCACCAGCTCCGGGTAACGCGGTTCGGTCATGAACTGGCCGAACCAGGTCAGCAGCATGCGTTCGTCGCTCATGTGCTCGGCCAGCAGGCTCTTGAGGCGGTCGAGGGCATCGCTCTGGATCTGGTGCGGGTCGCTGACGGGCTGTGCGTCGGCGTCGGTGTAGCGCTCTTCGTCGGTCAGATACTGGGCCAGGAAGTCGGTGAAGTGGGTCAGCACTTCAGCAGCGCTTGGTGCACGAAAACCTACGGAGTAGGTCATGCAATCATCTTCGGCGATGCCGTAGTGCGCCAGGCGCGGCGGCAGGTAGAGCATATCGCCCGGTTCCAGCACCCATTCGGCGCTTTCTTCGAATTCGGCGAGGATACGCAGATCAGCGTGCTGCAGTAGCGGGCTTTCGGAGCTGCACATCTGACCGATCTTCCAGTTGCGCTTGCCCTGGGCTTGCAGCAGGAACACGTCGTAGTTGTCGAAGTGCGGACCCACGCTGCCGCCAGGTGCGGCGAAGCTGATCATCACGTCGTCGATGCGCCAGCTTGGCAGGAAGCGGAACTGCTCCAGCAGCTCGGCCACTTCCGGCACGAACTGGTCGACCGCCTGCACCAGCAGGGTCCACTCGCGCTCAGGCAGGGTGCTGAAGGTGTCTTCGGCGAACGGGCCGCGGCGCAGTTCCCATGGGCGTTCGCCGTGTTCGATGACCAGGCGCGATTCGACTTCTTCTTCCAGTGCCAGTCCGGCCAGTTCGTCGGCGTCGATCGGGCTTTCGAAGTCAGGGATGGCCTGGCGGATCAGCAGCGGTTTTTTCTGCCAGTAGTCGCGCAGGAATTCCCGTGCCGTGATGCCGCCCAGAAGTTGAAGAGGGATATCAGGATTCATGTGTAACCTATTGAAAAAAAGCACTTTTAAGACTGAAATAAAAACGCCCGGCGCGGCCGGGCGTCTCAAGGGTCTTGCGGTAATCAGATGCGCTTGGCTTGGGCCACGGCGTTGCCGATGTAGTTGGCCGGGGTGAGCAGTTTCAGCTCGGCCTTGGCAGCGGCTGGCATATCCAGGCCGTCGATGAAAGTTTGCAGTGCTTCAGGGCTGATGCCCTTGCCGCGCGTCAACTCTTTCAGCTTCTCGTACGGGTTTTCGATGTTGTAGCGGCGCATTACGGTCTGGATCGGCTCGGCCAATACTTCCCAGCACGCGTCCAGGTCGGCGGCGATTTTCTGCTCGTTGAGCTCGAGCTTGCTGATGCCTTTGAGGCTCGCTTCGTACGCGATCACGCTGTGGGCAAAGCCCACGCCGAGGTTGCGCAGTACGGTGGAGTCGGTCAGGTCGCGCTGCCAGCGGGAGATTGGCAATTTGCTGGCCAGGTGCTGGAACAGGGCGTTGGCGATGCCGAGGTTGCCTTCGGAGTTTTCGAAGTCGATCGGGTTGACCTTGTGCGGCATGGTCGACGAACCGATTTCACCGGCAATGGTGCGCTGCTTGAAGTAGCCCAGGGAGATGTAGCCCCAGATATCGCGATCGAAGTCGATCAGGATGGTGTTGAAGCGCGCAATGGCGTCGAACAGCTCTGCGATGTAGTCGTGAGGTTCGATCTGCGTGGTGTACGGGTTGAAGCCCAGGCCCAGTTCGTCTTCGATGAAGGCGCGGGCGTTGGCTTCCCAGTCGATTTCCGGGTAGGCGGAGAGGTGTGCGTTGTAGTTGCCGACAGCGCCGTTGATCTTGCCCAGCAGCGGTACGGCCGCCACTTGGGCGATCTGACGCTCCAGGCGGTACACCACGTTGGCCAGCTCTTTGCCCAGGGTCGTCGGCGATGCCGGCTGGCCATGGGTGCGCGAGAGCATCGGCACGGCGGCGAAGCGGATCGCCAGTTCGCGGATGGCTTCAGCGGTCTGGCGCATCAGTGGCAGCATGACGTCATCACGGCCTTCGCGCAGCATCAGTGCGTGGGACAGGTTGTTGATGTCCTCGCTGGTGCAGGCAAAGTGGATGAACTCGCTGACCTGGGCCAGTTCCGGCAGCTTGGCCGCTTGCTCTTTGAGCAGGTACTCAATGGCTTTGACGTCGTGGTTGGTGGTGCGCTCGATCTCTTTGACACGCTCGGCGTGCTCCAGGGAGAAGTTCTCCGCCAGGGTGTTGAGCACCGCGTTGGCTTCGGCGGAAAACGCCGGCACTTCGCTGATGGCGGGGTGGGCGGCCAGGCGCTGGAGCCAGCGCACTTCAACCAGTACGCGAGCACGGATCAGGCCGTATTCGCTGAAAATAGGGCGCAGGGCCTGGGTTTTGCCGGCGTAGCGGCCGTCAACAGGGGAAACCGCAGTGAGCGAAGAGAGCTGCATGGGGTGTTCTCGGACAGTCGGGCAACGAAATGGGGCGCGTATCATACATGAAAAAATCCGCCGGTCCGTCGCCAACTGACCGGCGTATTACGCGTGAGGCGATAAAAAATCGGGTCGGTGCGACTTATTCGTTGCGCATCAACGGGTAAAGCTCTTTGAGCAATTTGCGTCGGCTGATCACCAACTGCCAACGATGACCGCCCAACTGGCGCCACAACCGCGCCGAACGAATACCGGCCAGGAGCAGCGCGCGGATTTTCGAGGCGTTGTTCGGTTGCTGCAGGTTGCGCATGTCGCCGTGCACCTGGATGCGTTGGCGCAAGGTGCTCAAGGTGTCCTGATACAACGCACCGCAGGCCGCGATCACGTTTTCGTGGGCCGGGCCGAAGTGTTCCACCTGGGACTGGATCTGCGGCAGGCGCTTGCCGATGGTTTCCAGCATGTCTTCGCGCTTGGCCAGTTGACGCTCAAGGCCGAGCATCGACAGGGCATAGCGCAGTGGCTCGCGCTGCAAGGTGCTCGGGTCGCGTTCGAGGGCGCCGATCAGCGCGCGGTAACCTTCGCGCAGGGCCAGGTCGTCGCCACCGTAGACCTCCAGCGTGTCCTTGGGGTCGCGGATCAGCAGGCTGCCGAGCATGCAGGTCAGCCCTGCCTCGGTGACCTGGCCGGTCTTGGCGATTTTGTCCACCAGCACCGCGGACAGAAATACACCGCCCAGTGCCGTCAGTTGTTCCTGGGTCGGGCTCATGCCGGAGTGCTCCAGGCTTGGGCGACTTCAATCACACCGCCACCCAGGCAGATTTCACCGTCATAGAACACCACGGACTGGCCAGGGGTGACCGCGCGCTGCGGGTCATCAAAGGTGGCGCGGTAGCCGCTGGCGGTTTTTTCCAGGGTGCATGGCTGGTCGCTTTGGCGATAGCGCACTTTGGCCGTGAGGCGGCGCGGCGTGCTCAGGTCGATCGGGTTGACCCAATAGATCTCCGACGCCAGCAGCGCGCCGGAGAATAACTGCGGGTGTTCGTTGCCCTGGCCGACGATCAGCACGTTGTTCTCCAGGTCTTTGACCAGCACGTACCACGGCTCTTCACCGGCGTCTTTGAGGCCGCCGATGCCCAGGCCCTGGCGCTGGCCGATGGTGTGGTACATCAGGCCATGGTGGCGGCCGATGACGTCACCCTCGGTGGTCTTGATCTCGCCGGGTTGCGCCGGCAGGTATTGCTTGAGGAAGTCGCTGAAGCGGCGCTCACCGATAAAGCAGATCCCTGTGGAGTCTTTCTTTTTGGCGGTGGCCAGGCCGTGTTTTTCGGCGATCCTGCGCACTTCAGGTTTTTCCAGTTCGCCCACCGGGAACAGGGTTTTGGCGATCTGTTCGCCGCCGACGGCGTGCAGGAAGTAGCTCTGGTCCTTGTTTGGGTCCAGGCCTTTGAGCAGTTCGGTGCGACCGTCGATATCGCGACGGCGCACGTAGTGACCAGTGGCAATCAGGTCGGCGCCGAGCATCATGGCGTAGTCGAGAAACGCCTTGAACTTGATTTCGCGGTTGCACAGGATGTCCGGGTTGGGCGTGCGACCGGCCTTGTATTCGGCCAGGAAGTGTTCGAACACGTTGTCCCAGTACTCGGCGGCGAAATTGGCGGTGTGCAGCTTGATGCCGATCTTGTCGCACACGGCCTGAGCGTCCGCCAGGTCGTCCATGGCGGTGCAGTATTCCGTTCCATCGTCTTCTTCCCAGTTCTTCATGAACAGGCCTTCCACCTCATAACCCTGCTCCATGAGCAGAACGGCGGAAACGGAAGAATCCACGCCGCCGGACATGCCGACGATGACGCGCTTCTTTTGTGTGTCAGAAGGGGCTGGATCACGCATAGGGTTTCAACGGGTGTCTTGAAAAAGGACGCGATTCTAACAGGCTCGGGCCCGCAAGGCTAAAGAGAAGGGCGGATCAATTCGAGACTGTGCCTGTGGCCGGCCAGATAATCATCGATACAGCGGATGATCAGCTCGCTGCGCCAGTCATCGCGCAGGGCCATCAGATCGTCACGGGTCAGCCAGCGGGCGCGCAGGATGCCTTCGTCCAGTTGATAGTCCGGGTGGTGTTTCAGGGCCTTGGCGATAAAGCAGACCCGTTGATAGGTCACCCCATTGCTGGGGGCCGTGTACAGGTAAATACCTACGATGCCGGTGGCTTCGACGTCCCAGCCGGTCTCTTCGAGGGTTTCGCGCACGGCGGCCTCGGTCAGGGTTTCATTTGGGTCCAGGTGGCCGGCGGGCTGATTGAGCACGGCGCGACCGCCCTTGAGTTCTTCGACCATCAGGAAGCGGCCGTTGTCTTCTACGACGGTGGCGACGGTGATGTGCGGATTCCAGGTCATAAATCGGCCTCAAAGGTTGGGTGATTGGAGGGCCTTGATCAGCCCGACCTGTGATGGGGCCTCTTCAATCAGGTGTGTGCTGGGCAGAAACAGAAACCCCGGCACGGGGCCGGGGCTTCTTTTGCATCGTTACAACCTTACTTCAACTTGGCAATTGCCGCATTGAGGGTGTTGCTTGGGCGCATGGCCTTGCTGGTCAGTTCCGGGTTCGGCGCGTAGTAGCCGCCGATGTCCACTGGCTTGCCCTGTACAGCGTTGAGTTCGGCAACGATGGTTGCTTCGTTCGTGGCCAGGGTTTGTGCCAGTTCGCCGAACTGCGCTTGCAGTGCAGTGTCTTCGGTCTGTGCAGCCAGGGCTTGAGCCCAGTACAGCGCCAGATAGAAGTGGCTGCCGCGGTTGTCGATGTTGCCGACTTTGCGCGATGGCGACTTGTTGTTGTCCAGGAACTGGCCGGTGGCCTGGTCCAGAGTCTTGGACAGTACCAGGGCTTTCGGGTTGTTGTACGTCACACCCAAATGCTCAAGGGAGGCGGCCAGGGCCAGGAACTCGCCCAGGGAGTCCCAGCGCAGGAAGTTTTCTTCCAGCAGCTGTTGCACGTGCTTGGGTGCCGAACCGCCGGCGCCGGTTTCGAACAGACCACCGCCGTTCATCAGCGGCACGATGGACAGCATCTTGGCGCTGGTGCCCAGTTCCATGATCGGGAACAGGTCGGTCAGGTAGTCACGCAGTACGTTGCCGGTCACCGAGATGGTGTCCATGCCCTTGCGGGTACGTTCCAGGGTGAACTTCATCGCGTCGACCGGCGACATGATGCGGATGTCCAGGCCTTCGGTGTTGTGGTCTTTCAGGTAAGCCTGAACTTTCTCGACCACTACACCGTCGTGGGCGCGCTGTGGGTCCAGCCAGAAGATTGCTGGCGTGCCGCTGGCGCGAGCGCGGTTGACGGCCAGTTTGACCCAGTCCTGGATCGGCGCATCTTTGGTCTGGCACATGCGGAAGATGTCGCCGGCTTCGACGTTCTGTTCCATCAGCAGGTTGCCCTTGCTGTCGGTGATGCGGACTACGCCGTCAGCCTTGATCTGGAAGGTCTTGTCGTGGGAGCCGTACTCTTCGGCTTTCTTAGCCATCAGGCCAACGTTTGGCACGCTGCCCATGGTGGTTGGATCGAATGCGCCATTGGCCTTGCAGTCTTCGATGACGGCTTGGTAGATGGTGGCGTAGCAGCGATCCGGGATCACAGCCTTGGTGTCGTGCAGTTGGCCATCGGTGCCCCACATCTTGCCGGAGTCACGGATCATGGCCGGCATCGAGGCGTCGACGATGACGTCGCTCGGCACGTGCAGGTTGGTGATGCCTTTGTCGGAGTTGACCATCGCCAGGGAAGGGCGAGCGGCGTACACCGCCTGGATGTCAGCTTCGATCTGCGCTTGCTGGTCAGCCGGCAGCGCCTTGATGCGTGCGTACAGGTCGCCGATGCCGTTGTTCAGGTTGAAGCCGATCTGTTCCAGCACGGTGGCGTGCTTGGTCAGCGCGTCTTTATAGAACTCGGCAACGATCTGGCCGAACATGATCGGGTCGGAGACCTTCATCATGGTGGCTTTGAGGTGGACCGACAGCAGTACGCCTTGTTTCTTGGCGTCTTCGATTTCGGCGGCGATGAACGCACGCAGGGCATTCTTGCTCAGCACGGCGCTGTCGAGGATTTCGCCGGCCTGGGCGGTGGTCTTTTCTTTCAGAACGGTGGTAGTGCCGTCCTTGCCGACCAGCTCGATTTTGACCGCATCGGCGGCCTCGATCTGTACGGCTTTTTCGCTGCCGTAGAAGTCGCCGTTGCTCATGTGGGCAACGTGGGATTTGGAGTCAGTCGCCCATGCGCCCATTTTGTGTGGGTGCTTGCGGGCATAGTTCTTGACCGACAGCGGCGCGCGGCGGTCGGAGTTGCCTTCGCGCAGTACCGGGTTTACGGCGCTGCCCTTGACCTTGTCGTAACGTGCACGGGTTTCTTTTTCCGCGTCGGTGGTTACGGTTTCCGGGTAGTCCGGCAGGGCGTAGCCCTGGGCCTGCAGTTCTTTGATCGCGGCTTGCAGCTGCGGGGTCGAAGCACTGATGTTAGGCAGTTTGATGATGTTGGCTTCAGGGGTAACGGCCAGGGCGCCCAGTTCGGCGAGGTGGTCCGGTACGGCCTTGGTGCCCAGTTGCTCGGGGAAGCTTGCGAGGATGCGCCCTGCGAGGGAGATGTCGCGGGTTTCCACAGCAATATCAGCGGAAGCGGTGAAGGCCTCTACGATAGGCAGCAGTGAATAGGTGGCGAGGGCTGGGGCTTCGTCGGTGAAGGTGTAGATGATCTTCGAGCGGGTGGGCATATTCGGATTAACTCTCTTCTTTGCTGAAAGCGTGCGCAGAAACTCGAGATGCGCCGGGTGGAGCGCGTTCGTTCAAAGTCATCCATGAGCGAAATGTCGAGGTTTCTTCGCGGTGATGTTGGGTTGCATCAGTCGAGCGTCAAGCGGGTGGACTATTGTATTAGTCCTGCTTTTGGCGGAAGGCATCGCTCTTTATTTCCAGAAGCTAGAGCGGTCCGCCGTCGTGACTCTTTGGTCAGCGGCGGCATTATACATAGGTCGCTATGCTTACGCCGAGCCTTCATACAAAAGGTGTGTCGTCCATTGGTCTAAAGGTCGCAGGTACTGGCTTACGCCTAAAGTCGCACGATGTGCTCAAGATTGGCGTTTTTCCCTTTGCTTTCAGGCTTGTAGGCGACAATTTATGCTGTTTTCGATGCAAATGAGCATGGCGTGAGGTTTCAGTCGCCATTTATCTGGAGTAGGCTCGAACGCAGCCAGATGTTCAATCCATAGATGGAGTTCAGCATGGGATACAAGAAGATTCAGGTTCCGGCAGTCGGCGACAAAATCACCGTCAACGCAGACCATTCTCTCAATGTTCCTGACCAACCGATCATCCCTTATATCGAAGGTGACGGTATTGGCGTCGACATCAGCCCGGTGATGATCAAGGTGGTCGACGCAGCTGTTGAAAAGGCCTACGGCGGCAAGCGCAAGATTTCGTGGATGGAGGTGTATGCCGGCGAGAAGGCGACCCAGGTCTACGATCAGGACACCTGGCTGCCCCAGGAAACCCTCGATGCAGTCAGGGATTACGTGGTGTCCATCAAGGGCCCGCTGACGACGCCGGTCGGTGGCGGTATCCGTTCACTTAACGTGGCCCTGCGTCAGCAGCTCGATCTGTACGTCTGCCTGCGCCCCGTGCGCTGGTTTGAAGGCGTGCCCAGCCCGGTCAAAAAGCCCGGCGATGTGGACATGACCATCTTTCGTGAAAACTCCGAAGATATTTACGCCGGCATCGAGTGGAAAGCCGGCTCGCCGGAAGCGATCAAGGTGATCAAGTTCCTCAAGGAGGAAATGGGTGTCACCAAGATCCGTTTCGATCAGGATTGCGGGATTGGCATCAAGCCGGTGTCCAAAGAGGGCACCAAGCGCCTGGCGCGCAAGGCCCTGCAATATGTAGTGGATAACGATCGCGATTCGCTGACCATCGTGCACAAAGGCAACATCATGAAGTTCACCGAGGGTGCCTTCAAAGAGTGGGCCTACGAAGTGGCGGCCGAGGAGTTCGGTGCAACCTTGCTCGATGGCGGGCCGTGGATGCAGTTCAATAACCCGAAGACCGGCAAGAAGGTAGTGGTCAAGGACGCTATCGCCGACGCCATGCTCCAGCAGATTCTGTTGCGTCCCGCCGAATATGACGTGATCGCGACCCTTAACCTCAATGGTGATTACCTGTCCGATGCGCTGGCGGCCGAAGTGGGTGGCATCGGTATCGCGCCGGGGGCCAACCTGTCCGACACCGTGGCGATGTTCGAAGCGACCCACGGTACTGCGCCAAAATATGCGGGCAAGGACCAGGTCAACCCAGGGTCATTGATCCTGTCGGCAGAAATGATGCTGCGTCATATGGGGTGGATCGAGGCGGCCGATCTCATCATTAAAGGCACCAACGGTGCCATCTCGGCCAAGACCGTGACCTATGACTTCGAGCGCTTGATGGACGGCGCCAAGCTGGTGTCGTCGTCGGGCTTTGGTGATGCGCTGATCTCGCATATGTAAGGCTCAAAGCAGCAAAAAAAACGGCCGCCCCGGATGACTGGGGCGGCCTTTTTTTCGCAATTTACGCGCTCGGCGGTAGACTAGGCCGTTTGTTTATTTTCTTTGTTAACGTGTGGGGCTGCGTCTTTTTCCTTCACTGCATCGATATTTGCCGCGTGCAGGCCTTTGGGTCCTTGAATGATCTCAAAGGTCACCGGTTGGCCCGCCTTCAATGTTTTGTAGCCGTCCATGCTGATCGCGGAATAATGCGCAAAGAGATCTTCGTCGGGTTTTGCATCTGCATTAATGAAACCGTAGCCCTTGGCATTGTTGAACCATTTGACCTTGCCATTGATCTTGACGCCAGACATACCATATCCCTCTGCACCAGACTCCATCACTGGAGTATCATCCAGTTTATCCGTCCTAACCCGAATAAATAAGGTTGACTGCGCGGACCTTTTTTACCCACTGTGGGTTCTATTGGTTGTAACACCGATTTGCCGATAGTCAAGGCGACCAGCCGGTCAGAGATTGAAATTCTGACAGCTCGCCCCCACCACTGTATTTGAACCACTGACGAACCTTTCTTTCCATGCATGCAATCAGCCAGATTCGACTAACATTCAATCAGGATCGACCGGATCACGAACACGATGACGACGGTTCTGCAGGCATTGCTGTTCAGGAGGCCAAGCCTGCTTTACAGGCGCCGCCGATGTACAAGGTGGTTTTGTTCAATGATGACTACACGCCGATGGATTTCGTGGTTGAGGTGCTCGAGGTGTTTTTTAATTTGAACCGCGAGTTGGCGACCAAGGTAATGCTGGCCGTTCACACAGAAGGACGGGCAGTATGTGGTGTGTTTACCCGTGACATCGCCGAGACAAAGGCCATGCAGGTCAACCAGTACGCCAGGGAAAGCCAGCATCCGCTACTCTGTGAAATCGAGAAGGACGGTTAACGCCGACCACTTGGGTATGAGGTGAAGCTATGTTAAACCGCGAGCTCGAAGTCACCCTCAATCTTGCCTTCAAGGAGGCTCGTTCGAAGCGTCATGAGTTCATGACCGTCGAACACCTTTTGCTGGCACTTTTGGACAATGAAGCTGCCGCCACCGTTCTGCGTGCGTGCGGCGCCAACCTCGACAAACTCAAGCATGATCTGCAGGAGTTCATCGACTCCACCACGCCACTGATCCCCGTGCATGACGAGGACCGCGAAACCCAGCCAACCCTGGGCTTCCAGCGGGTATTGCAGCGCGCTGTGTTCCATGTACAGAGCTCCGGTAAGCGTGAAGTCACGGGCGCCAATGTGCTTGTGGCTATCTTCAGCGAACAGGAAAGCCAGGCAGTGTTCCTGCTCAAGCAGCAGAGCGTTGCCCGTATTGATGTCGTCAACTACATCGCCCACGGTATCTCCAAGGTGCCTGGGCACGGCGATCACTCTGAAGGCGAGCAGGATATGCAGGACGACGAGGGTGGTGAGTCTTCTTCTTCAAGCAATCCGCTGGACGCTTACGCCAGCAACCTTAACGAGCTGGCGCGCCAGGGGCGGATCGATCCGCTGGTGGGGCGCGAGCTTGAGGTCGAGCGCGTAGCGCAGATTCTCGCGCGTCGTCGCAAGAACAACCCGTTGCTGGTGGGTGAGGCTGGTGTGGGCAAGACCGCAATTGCCGAAGGCCTCGCCAAGCGTATCGTCGACAATCAGGTGCCGGATCTGCTGGCCAATAGCGTCGTCTACTCCCTTGACCTGGGCGCACTGCTGGCCGGGACCAAGTACCGTGGCGATTTCGAAAAGCGCTTCAAGGCGTTGCTCGGCGAGCTGAAAAAACGCCCGCAGGCTATCCTGTTTATCGATGAGATCCACACCATCATCGGTGCCGGTGCGGCGTCGGGCGGTGTAATGGATGCCTCGAACCTGCTCAAGCCCCTGCTGTCGTCGGGTGATATCCGTTGCATCGGCTCGACCACCTTCCAGGAGTTTCGTGGGATCTTCGAGAAGGACCGTGCCCTGGCGCGTCGCTTCCAGAAAGTCGATGTGTCCGAGCCATCGGTTGAAGACACCATCGGCATTCTGCGCGGGCTCAAGGGGCGTTTCGAAGCGCACCATGGCATCGAATACACCGATGAGGCCCTGCGTGCGGCGGCTGAGCTCGCGGCGCGCTACATCAATGACCGGCACATGCCGGACAAGGCGATCGACGTAATCGACGAGGCGGGCGCCTATCAGCGCCTGCAGCCGGTCGAGAAGCGTGTGAAGCGCATCGATGTACCTCAGGTCGAAGATATCGTGGCGAAGATCGCGCGGATTCCTCCAAAACACGTCACCAGCTCCGACAAGGAGTTGCTGCGCAACCTGGAGCGCGACCTCAAACTCACCGTATTCGGCCAGGATGCGGCCATCGACTCGCTATCCACGGCGATCAAGTTGTCGCGTGCGGGCCTCAAGTCGCCGGACAAGCCTGTGGGTTCGTTCCTGTTCGCCGGCCCTACCGGCGTCGGCAAGACCGAGGCGGCGCGGCAGTTGGCCAAGGCCATGGGTATCGAGTTGGTACGGTTCGACATGTCCGAATACATGGAGCGTCATACGGTGTCGCGCCTGATCGGTGCGCCTCCCGGCTATGTTGGGTTCGACCAGGGCGGTCTGTTGACCGAGGCGATCACCAAGCAACCGCATTGTGTATTGCTGCTCGATGAAATCGAAAAGGCCCACCCTGAAGTCTTCAACCTGCTGCTGCAGGTCATGGACCACGGGACCTTGACCGACAATAACGGGCGCAAGGCGGACTTCCGTAACGTGATCGTGATTATGACCACCAA
This sequence comes from Pseudomonas sp. EYE_354, assembly GCF_023148575.1. NCBI lineage: Bacteria > Pseudomonadati > Pseudomonadota > Gammaproteobacteria > Pseudomonadales > Pseudomonadaceae > Pseudomonas > Pseudomonas sp. EYE_354. Next base: position 66,116 of record NZ_JAHXNQ010000007.1, on the reverse strand, counting down.
CGCCGGTGCCGAAACGGCCGCGCGGGCTTCGATCGGCTTTACGCACCAGGATCATTCTTCCGATGCGATGGAAGTGATCAAGAAGAGCTTTACACCGGAGTTCCGTAATCGCCTGGACACCATCATCCAGTTTGGTCGCCTCAGCCACGAGGTCATCAAAAGCGTGGTGGACAAGTTCCTCACCGAGCTTCAAGCGCAGTTGGAAGACAAGCGCGTGCAGCTGGATGTGACCGACGCGGCGCGCAACTGGCTTGCCGAAGGTGGTTACGACGCGGCAATGGGCGCTCGTCCAATGGCGCGTCTGATCCAGGACAAGATCAAGCGGCCACTGGCTGAAGAGATCCTGTTTGGTGAGCTGTCCGACCATGGCGGCGTGGTGCATATCGATCTGAAGGACGGCGAGCTGACCTTCGAGTTCGAGACCACGGCTGAAATGGCCTGATAGGGGGCGCAACAAAGCAAAAGGCGTCGAGAGGCGCCTTTTTGCTGTCTGGAAAATGAAGAAGATCAAACGTGCGCGCGCATTTGTGGTTTCAGGCAAATAGCACGCGCACAAAAACGCCCGGCATAACCGGGCGTTTTGTATTGACTTGCTTAGCGAGCGCGGTAAGTGATGCGCCCTTTGCTCAAGTCATAGGGCGTCAGCTCGACGCGCACTTTGTCACCGGTAAGAATACGAATGTAGTTCTTGCGCATCTTGCCGGAGATATGCGCGGTTACGACGTGCCCATTTTCCAACTCCACACGAAACATGGTGTTGGGCAGGGTGTCGACGACAGTGCCTTCCATTTCGAAGCTGTCTTCTTTCGACATGCAGTAAAGCCCTCGGTATCCAGTGAATGGCCCGGTGCAACTGCGCCAGGCAAAAGCGGCGTGCATTGTGCCCGAAAAAGGGTGTTTAAGCCAAGGGGTTCTAGTTAAGCGTGACCCATCTTTGATTAATCAGCAGCTCAATGGGCCGATATTGGGTCTTGTAGTTCATCTTTTTGCAGTTTTTTATCCAGTATCCGAGGTACACCGCCTCCAGTTCCAGGCGCAAGGCTTCGCCGATTTGCCACAGGATCGCAAAGCGTCCCAGGCTGCGGCGCTCCTCCGCCGGTTCGTAGAAGGTATAGACCGCCGAGAGGCCGTTGGGCAGCAAATCGGTCACCGCCACCGCTACCAGGCGGCCGTCCGCACGAAATTCGTAGAAGCGCGAGAAGGGCAGGTCGCGTACCAGGAATGTAGAGAACTGGTCACGGCTGGGCGGGAACATATCGCCGTCTGCATGGCGTTGCTCGATATAGCGCTGGTATAGATCAAAATATTCTTCGGTGAAGCGCGGTTTGCTCGCGCTGACCGTTAAGTCGACGTTGCGCTTGAGAATGCGCTTCTGGTTGCGGTCCGGCAGAAACTGCGTCACGGGGATGCGTGCCGGCACACAGGCGTTGCAGTTCTGGCAATGGGGGCGGTACAGGTGATCGCCGCTGCGCCGAAAGCCCATTTCCGAGAGATCGGCGTACACGTGCACGTCCATAGGCTGGCTGGGGTCGAGGAACAGCGTGGTGGCCTGCTCGTCGGGCAGATAGCTGCAAGCGTGGGGTTGAGTGGCATAAAACTTCAAACGCGCCAGCTCGGTCATGATCAACCCTCGGGATAAGCTTTGAAATAAGTGTAAGCCAGGTGGGCGAATGTCGCCTACGAAACCCACGGCCCGGTGCTGGGTAGGTCCAAGTGGTTGTGCAGGAACCCGGCGAAGTCACTGCGGGAGATGGCGCGAGCGCCCAGGCTGTGCAAGTGATCGTTGGGCATCTGGCAGTCAATCAGCACAAATCCCCAGGCCTTCAATTGACCCACCAGTGTGGCAAAGCCGAATTTGGAGGCGTTGTCGGCGCGGCTGAACATGGACTCGCCAAAGAATAACTGGCCCATTGCCAGGCCATAGAGACCGCCCACCAACGTGTCGTCGTCCCACACCTCGACCGAGTGTGCGTAACCGCGTTGGTGCAGCTCCAGATAGGCGCTCTGGATGCCTTGGGTGATCCAGGTGCCATCTGCGTAGGCGCGGGGGGCGGCGCACGCCTGGATAACGGCAGCGAAGTCCTGATCGAAGGTGACGCGGTAGCGCTGCTGGCGCAACAGTTTGCCGAGGCTGCGGGATACGTGAAGTTCGTCAGGGAAGATCACCGTGCGCGGGTCCGGAGACCACCACAGGATTGGCTGACCCTGGGAAAACCACGGAAAGCATCCGTGGCGGTAGGCTTGTACCAGTCGTTCGGCCGACAAGTCACCACCGGCGGCGAGCAGGCCGTTGGGTTCGCGCATGGCTTTGGCCAGCGGTGGGAAGGTCAGTGAATCGCGTTGTAACCAAGTCAGCATGGCATCCAGGCTTACGGAAGGGGAGGGGGTGGCAGGGAACATGCCTGCCCAGGCGTGTTGATTATTGTCGACGCAGCGCCATCGGGCCAGCCCGAATCGGTGAGCGAGCGGGATTACCGTTAATGGGTGTTTCTGCAACTCTGTGCCGGGGTCGTGGTCGTAATCGGGTTCGATGCATGCAGGCCATTTGCCAAGCTTGCCTTGATCTGTAAAAACAGCTCATAAGCCTTTGTCAGCAAAGACAATGCGTGCTCAAATTGACCGCCTAATGACACACCAACTTACGAAGCTTGCGGGTGAAGGGTCGGGGCGTGGCATCGGAGACACAAACCCGTACAATGCGGCCATTGTGGCGATGTCGTCGTTTCGTGAATCAATCGTGCAGTGTTAAAAGTAGATCGTTGATTTTTCAGCTGCTCGGATTGGGCAGTATTTGCAGTCATTTAACAGATGGACGCGCTAAAAGCGCAGGAAAAGACCCGTTTTGAAGAAATCCGCCGCAACACCCAAAGCAGCAGTCGTGCCGGCCTGGCGCCAGCACCTGCATTACCGCCTCAAGGAAGGTGCGCTGATCGCAATCGGCGCGCTCTGCCTGTTCCTGATCATGGCGCTGCTCACCTATGGCAAGGACGATCCAGGCTGGAGTCACAACAGCAAGATCGACGACGTGCAGAACTTCGGGGGGCCTGTAGGCTCCTACAGCGCCGATATTCTGTTCATGGTATTGGGTTACTTCGCGTACATCTTTCCGTTGCTGCTGGCGATCAAGACCTGGCAAATCTTCCGCCAGCGTCACGAGCCATGGCAGTGGAGCGGCTGGCTGTTTTCCTGGCGCCTGATCGGCCTGGTGTTCCTGGTGCTTTCTGGCGCCGCCCTGGCCCATATCCATTTCCATGCACCTACCGGGCTGCCGGCGGGCGCTGGCGGGGCGCTCGGCGAAAGCCTCGGTGACCTGGCGCGCAAGACCCTGAACATTCAGGGCAGCACCTTGATGTTCATCGCGCTGTTCCTGTTCGGGCTCACGGTGTTCACCGACCTGTCGTGGTTCAAGGTGATGGACGTGACGGGCAAGATCACCCTCGACCTGCTTGAGCTGTTCCAGGGCGCCGCCAACCGCTGGTGGGCCGCCCGCGTCGAGCGCAAGCGCATGGTTGCCCAGTTGCGCGAGGTGGACACCCGCGTCAACGAGGTGGTGGCCCCGAGCACACCGGACCGTCGCGAGCAGGCCAAGGTCAAGGAGCGCCTCATCGAGCGCGAGCAGGCCCTGAGCAAACACATGTCGGACCGCGAGAAACAAGTGCCGCCGGTGATCGCACCTGCGCCGCCCAAGGCCCCCGAGCCAAGCCATCGCGTGCAGAAAGAGAAGCAGGCACCGCTGTTTGTCGACAGCGCCGTCGAAGGCACCTTGCCACCAATTTCGATTCTCGACCCCGCCGAAAAGAAACAACTCAACTATTCACCGGAATCCCTGGCGGCCGTCGGCCACCTGCTGGAAATCAAGCTCAAGGAATTCGGTGTCGAAGTCTCGGTGGATTCGATCCACCCAGGCCCGGTGATTACCCGTTACGAAATTCAACCGGCGGCCGGTGTAAAGGTCAGCCGCATCTCCAACCTGGCCAAAGACTTGGCCCGCTCCCTGGCCGTGACCAGCGTGCGTGTGGTTGAAGTGATCCCCGGCAAGACCACAGTGGGTATCGAGATCCCCAACGAAGACCGCCAGATCGTGCGCTTCTCCGAAGTGCTGTCGACGCCTGAATACGACAACTTCAAATCGCCGGTCACCCTGGCCCTGGGCCACGACATCGGCGGCAAGCCGGTGATCACCGACCTGGCGAAAATGCCTCACTTGCTGGTGGCCGGTACCACGGGTTCGGGTAAGTCGGTGGGGGTGAACGCGATGATCCTGTCGATTCTGTTCAAATCCGGCCCGGATGACGCCAAGCTGATCATGATCGACCCGAAGATGTTGGAACTGTCGATCTACGAAGGCATCCCCCATCTGCTGTGCCCGGTGGTCACCGACATGAAGGACGCCGCCAACGCCCTGCGCTGGAGCGTGGCCGAGATGGAGCGCCGCTACAAGCTGATGGCGAAGATGGGGGTGCGCAACCTGTCGGGCTTCAACGCCAAGGTCAAGGAAGCCCAGGAGGCCGGCACGCCGCTGACCGACCCGCTGTACAAGCGTGAAAGCATTCACGACGAAGCGCCGCTGCTGAGCAAATTGCCGACCATCGTGGTGGTGGTCGACGAATTTGCCGACATGATGATGATCGTCGGCAAGAAGGTTGAAGAACTGATTGCGCGTATCGCCCAGAAAGCGCGTGCGGCCGGCATCCACTTGATCCTTGCCACTCAGCGTCCGTCGGTGGATGTGATCACCGGCCTGATCAAGGCCAACATCCCGACGCGTATGGCGTTCCAGGTGTCGAGCAAGATCGACTCGCGGACCATCATCGACCAGGGCGGCGCCGAACAACTGCTGGGCCATGGTGACATGCTCTACATGCCGCCCGGCACCAGCCTGCCAATTCGCGTACATGGCGCGTTCGTCTCCGACGATGAAGTGCACCGTGTGGTTGAAGCCTGGAAGCTGCGTGGGGCACCGGAATACAACGACGATATCCTCGCCGGTGTCGAAGAGGCCGGCAGTGGTTTTGACGGCGGCAGCGGCGGTGGTGACGATGACGCCGAGACCGACGCGCTGTACGACGAAGCCGTGGCCTTTGTACTGGAAAGCCGTCGCGCCTCGATTTCCGCAGTGCAGCGCAAGCTCAAGATTGGCTACAACCGCGCTGCCCGCATGATCGAAGCCATGGAAAACGCCGGCGTCGTGACCGCCATGAACACCAACGGTTCGCGTGAAGTGATTGCCCCCGGGCAGATGCGCGACTGACCCCGTGCCGTGTGGCAACACGCGGCGCGCCTTAACGACTCAATGAGGACTCCCATGCGCTTTATCCGCATGCTGTTGTTGCCGGCACTGGCCCTGACCGCTGTTTCGGCTCACGCTGACCCAGCCTCCGTGGCCAGCCTGAAGAACCTGTTGGACAAGTCCCAGACCCTGACCGCACGTTTCTCCCAGCTGACCCTGGATGCGGGCGGTACCCAGTTGCAGGAAACGGCCGGTGAAATGGCGGTGCAGCGTCCTGGGCTGTTCTACTGGCATACCGAAGGCAAGGCCGAACAGACCATCGTTTCCGATGGCCAGAAAGTCACGCTGTGGGACCCGGACCTTGAGCAGGCGACCATCAAGAAGCTCGACCCGCGCCTGAACCAGACGCCAGCACTGCTGTTGTCGGGCGATGTGTCGAAGATCAACGACAGCTTTGACATCACCTCCAAGCAAACCAGCAATGTGATCGAGTTCACCCTCAAGCCCAAGTCCAAGGACACGCTGTTTGACACGCTGTCCCTGTCGTTCGGCAACGGTGTAATCAATAACATGCGCCTGGTCGACAGCGTCGGCCAGCGTACCGATATCCTGTTCAGCGGGGTCAAGGCCAACCAGCCGGTGCCTGCGTCCAAGTTCAAGTTCGACATCCCCAAGGGTGCCGACGTGATCCAGGAATAACTCGCCCAGAGGTTTCAAACGCTGCCCATGGATCTGTTTCGAAGTGACCCGATTGCCCAGCCCCTGGCCGCACGCTTGCGTTCGACCAATCTGGACGAGTACGTCGGTCAGGAACACCTGCTCGCTCGCGGCAAGCCTTTGCGTGAAGCACTGGAGCAGGGCGCGCTGCACTCGATGATTTTCTGGGGGCCGCCGGGCGTGGGTAAAACCACCCTGGCGCGGCTGCTGGCGAAAGTGTCGGATGCGCACTTCGAAACGGTCTCGGCGGTGCTGGCCGGGGTCAAGGAGATCCGCCAGGCGGTCGAGGTGGCCAAGCAGCAGGCAGGCCAGTACGGCAAGCGCACGATTCTGTTCGTCGACGAAGTGCATCGCTTCAACAAGTCGCAGCAGGACGCGTTTTTGCCCTATGTGGAAGACGGCACGCTGATCTTTATCGGCGCCACCACCGAAAACCCCTCGTTCGAACTCAACAACGCATTGCTTTCGCGGGCGCGGGTCTATGTGCTCAAAAGCTTGGATGAAGCGGCGATGCAAAAGCTGCTGCAGCGCGCCTTGAGCGAAGACAAGGGCCTGGGCAAGCGCCAACTGAGTCTTAGTGACGAAGGTTTCAAGATCCTGCTCAGCGCCGCTGATGGCGATGGGCGGCGCTTTCTCAACCTGCTGGAGAACGCCTCCGACCTGGCCGAAGACGGCACCGAGATCGGTGTCGACCTGCTGCAAAGCCTGCTCGGCGACACCCGCCGCCGTTTCGACAAGGGCGGCGAAGCTTTTTACGACCAGATTTCGGCGCTGCATAAATCGGTGCGCGGCTCCAATCCGGACGGCGCGCTGTACTGGTTTGCGCGCATGATCGACGGCGGTTGCGACCCGCTGTACCTCGCGCGTCGCGTGGTGCGCATGGCCAGCGAAGACATTGGCAACGCCGACCCGCGCGCGCTGAGCCTGTGCCTCGCCGCATGGGATGTGCAGGAGCGCCTGGGCAGCCCGGAAGGCGAGCTGGCGGTGGCCCAGGCCATTACATATCTGGCCTGCGCGCCAAAAAGCAATGCGGTGTACATGGGCTTCAAATCGGCCCTGCGTGCGGCCGCCGAGTACGGCTCGCTTGAGGTCCCGCTGCATTTGCGCAATGCGCCGACCAAACTGATGAAGCAACTGGGCTACGGTGATGAGTACCGCTACGCCCACGATGAACCGGACGCCTATGCCGCCGGTGAAGACTACTTTCCCGACGAGCTTGAGCCATTGCCGCTTTACCAGCCTGTGCCCCGCGGCCTGGAGCTGAAAATCGGTGAAAAGCTCAATCACCTCGCCAGCCTCGATCGTTTAAGCCCCAGACAGCGGAGAAAGTCATGATTCCTTTGGTGGTTGCAGTCTCCGCAGGGGGGATCGCAGGTACACTGCTTCGCTTTGCAACGGGTAATTGGGTGACCGCCCATTGGCCGAAGCACTTCTATACCGCGACGCTGGCCGTTAATATCGTGGGCTGTCTGCTGATCGGCATTTTATATGGCCTGTTTTTAGTGCGCCCCGAGGTACCTGTCGAGGTGCGCGCCGGGTTGATGGTCGGCTTTCTTGGCGGCCTGACGACCTTTTCATCTTTTTCACTGGATACCGTGCGCCTGCTGGAAAGTGGGCAGGTGCCGCTGGCAATCGGCTATGCGGCCATCAGCGTATTCGGCGGGCTGCTCGCCACCTGGGCTGGCCTGTCCTTGACCAAACTTTGATAAACGAGAGACCGACATGCTCGATTCCAAACTGTTACGTAGCAACCTTCAGGACGTAGCGGACCGCCTGGCATCCCGTGGCTTTGCCCTGGACGTCGCGCGCATCGAAGCGCTGGAAGAACAGCGCAAGACCGTCCAGACCCGCACCGAAGCACTGCAGGCTGAGCGTAACGCGCGTTCCAAATCCATCGGTCAGGCCAAACAGCGTGGCGAAGACATCGCGCCGTTGATGGCGGACGTCGAGCGCATGGGCACCGAGCTGTCCGACGGCAAGGTCGAGCTGGACAAGATCCAGTCCGAGCTGGACCAGATCCTGCTGGGTATTCCTAACCTGCCACATGAGTCCGTGCCGGTCGGCGAAGACGAAGACGGTAACGTTGAAGTGCGTCGCTGGGGCACGCCAAAAGCCTTTGATTTCGAGATCAAGGACCACGTCGCCCTGGGCGAACTGACCGGTGGCCTGGATTTCGAAACCGCCGCGAAAATGTCCGGTGCGCGCTTTTCGTTGCTGCGCGGCCCGATTGCGCGCATGCACCGTGCCCTGGCGCAGTTCATGATCAACCTGCACACCGGCGAGCATGGCTACGAAGAGGCCTACACCCCGTATCTGGTTCAGGCGCCGGCGCTGATGGGCACCAGCCAGTTGCCGAAGTTCGAGGAAGACCTGTTCAAGATCAGCCGCGACGGCGAAGCCGATCTGTACCTGATCCCGACGGCCGAAGTGTCGCTGACCAATATCGTGGCCGGCGAGATCCTCGACGCCAAGCAACTGCCGATCAAGTTTGTCGCCCACAGCCCGTGCTTTCGCAGTGAAGCCGGCGCGTCCGGGCGTGACACGCGCGGCATGATCCGCCAGCACCAGTTCGACAAGGTCGAGATGGTGCAGGTGGTCGAGCCGTCGACCTCGATGCAGGCCCTGGAAAACCTCACCGCCAATGCCGAGCGCGTCCTGCAACTGCTGGAGCTGCCGTACCGCGTGCTGGCACTGTGCACCGGCGACATGGGCTTCAGCGCCGTGAAGACCTACGACCTGGAAGTGTGGGTGCCGAGCCAGGACAAGTACCGCGAAATTTCGTCGTGCTCCAACTGCGGTGATTTCCAGGCTCGTCGCATGCAGGCGCGTTTCCGCAATCCGGAAACCGGCAAGCCGGAACTGGTACACACCCTCAACGGTTCGGGCCTGGCGGTAGGCCGTACCCTGGTCGCCGTGCTGGAAAACTACCAGCAGGCCGACGGTTCCATTCGCGTGCCGGACGTGCTCAAGCCTTATATGGCGGGCGTTGAGGTCATCCGCTAAATGGAATTTCTGCCGCTGTTCCATAACCTGCGCGGCAGCCATGTATTGGTCGTCGGTGGCGGGGAGATTGCCTTGCGCAAGTCCCGCCTGCTGGCGGAAGCCGGTGCCGTGCTGCGAGTGGTTGCTCCCCAGATCGAAGACCAACTGCGTGCGTTGGTGCAGGGCAGTGGCGGGGTACTGATTGTGCGTGGTTATCAGGAAGCCGACCTCGACGGTTGCACCCTGGTGATCGCCGCGACCGACGACGAGCCGCTGAACGCGCAAGTGTCCAGTGATGCCAAGCGTCGCTGCGTGCCCGTCAATGTGGTGGACGCGCCGGCCTTGTGCAGTGTGATCTTCCCGGCGATCGTCGACCGTTCGCCGTTGGTGATTGCGGTGTCCAGTGGCGGCGATGCGCCGGTACTGGCGCGTTTGATCCGAGCCAAACTGGAAACCTGGATTCCTTCAACCTACGGCCAATTGGCCGGGCTGGCGGCGCGTTTTCGTGCGCAGGTCAAAAGCCTGTATCCGGATGTGCAGCAGCGTCGTGCGTTCTGGGAAGAAGTGTTCCAGGGCCCGATTGCCGACCGTCAATTGGCCGGGCAGGGCGCTGAGGCCGAGCGTCTGTTGATCGACAAAGTCAACGGTGCGCCACCTTATGCGCCGGGCGAGGTATACCTGGTGGGCGCAGGCCCGGGCGATCCGGACCTGCTGACCTTCCGCGCGCTGCGCCTGATGCAGCAAGCCGATGTGGTGCTGTATGACCGCTTGGTAGCGCCTGCGATTCTCGACCTGTGCCGTCGCGATGCCGAGCGTGTGTACGTCGGCAAGCGTCGCGCCGACCATGCCGTGCCTCAGGAGCAGATCAACCAGCAACTGGTTAACCTGGCCAAGCAAGGCAAGCGCGTGCTGCGCCTGAAGGGCGGCGACCCGTTCATTTTTGGGCGCGGCGGGGAAGAGATCGAGGAACTGGCGGCCCATGGTATCCCGTTCCAGGTGGTGCCGGGGATCACCGCGGCCAGCGGCTGTGCGGCGTACGCCGGTATTCCACTGACCCACCGTGACCATGCGCAGTCGGTACGGTTTATCACCGGGCACTTGAAGAACGGCACGTCGGACCTGCCCTGGCAGGACCTGGTGGGGCCGTCGCAGACCTTGGTGTTCTATATGGGGTTGATTGGCTTGCCGATCATTTGCGAACAACTGGTCAAGCACGGGCGCGCCGCCGATACCCCGGCCGCGTTGATCCAGCAGGGCACCACGTCCAATCAACGTGTGTTTACCGGTACCCTGGCGGATTTGCCGCGCATGGTGGCGGAGCATGAAGTGCATGCGCCGACACTGGTGATCGTCGGCGAAGTGGTGTTATTGCGCGAGAAACTCAAATGGTTTGAAGGGGCTCAATCCCAGGTCTGAACCCCGTACCTGCCGCTTTGGCGAGCGGGCTTGCACACGTGCGACGCAAGCTCGCTCACCCCATCCGTCACTGACGGCTGAATACCGATTTGCCGCTCAGCTTTTCTCGATCGTGCAGGGCATCAAAGTGTTGCGATGGCCCTTTAGGCACAATCCCGGTCGGGTTGATCGTCCGGTGGCTCCCGTAGTAATGCCCCTTGATGTGCTCGAAATTCACCGTCTCGGCCACCCCCGGCCACTGATATAACTCGCGCAACCAGTTCGACAGGTTCGGATAATCCGCGATCCGCCGCAAATTACACTTGAAGTGGCCGTAATACACCGCATCAAATCGAATCAGCGTGGTGAACAGCCGGATATCCGCCTCGGTGAGGTATTCGCCGGCCAGGTAGCGATGATCGCCAAGGTGCTGTTCCAGGTGGTCGAGTTCGGCAAACACATCGTCAAATGCGCTTTCGTAAGCCCTCTGCGACGTGGCGAAGCCTGCGCGATAGACGCCGTTGTTCACGGCCGGATAGATGCGCTCGTTGAGGCTGTCGATGGTTGCACGGAGTGGCTCAGGGTAAAAATCCAGGGTATTGCCGGTCAGTCCATCGAATGCGCTGTTGAACATGCGGATGATCTCCGCCGATTCATTGCTGACGATGCGCTTGAGTTGTTTGTCCCACAGCACCGGCACGGTGACGCGCCCGGTGTAGTCGGCAGTCTCGGCGGTGTAGCGCTGGTGCATGTAGGTAAAGTCGTCGAGGGCATCGCCGGTAGAGCCGTGAGCCTTATCGAAGGTCCAGCCGTTTTCCAGCATCAGCCAACTGACCACGGACACGTCGATCAGGCTTTCCAGGCCCTTTAGCGCGCGCATGATCAAGGTGCGGTGAGCCCAGGGGCAGGCCAGGGACACGTAGAGGTGATAGCGACCGGCCTCAGCCTTAAAGCCGCCTTCGCCGCTGGGGCCGGGCTGGCCGTCGGCCGTCACCCAGTGGCGGCGTTGGGCCTGTTCGCGCTGGAAAGCGCCATCGGCGCTGCTTTCGTACCACTGGTCTTTCCAGTGTCCTTCGATCAACAAACCCATGACTGGCTCCTCAACTGTTAAGCGTTGGAGCCCAGTCTAAAGGGATGAGTTCGAACTAAAAGCGCAAAGACTGCGGGTCAATGATCGATTAAATCGATTTGTCCCGTGCGTCCCAGTACTGCTGGGCCAAAGCGAAGGCCTGTTCCCGCGGGTGGCCGAGACCGCGCAAGGCCAGGGCCATGGTGGCAATCAGCGCCAATTGCGGATAGCTGTCCTGTACGTCGCCACGCCATACCGCTTTTAAATGCGCCGGGTCGAGGGCGGCCGGTTTTACGTGGCGCTGGGCGGAGAGGGCGGGCCATTCTTCGTCCCAGCTTTCGCCGCCGGTGGTGCCGTAGAGGTGGCTCGCCGTGTCGGGGTTGATCTCGATCTCACCGCCGTCGCCCTTGACCACAATCACGTTGTCGCCGAGCAGGCCGCTGGCGTCGCGGTGCACACCCTGGTAACCGGGGTGGAAAATGCTTTGCAGCCCGCAGCGTGCATTCAGCGGGTTGAGCAGGCGTGCCAGGGAGTGGATCGGCGAGCGCAGGCCCAGGGTGTTGCGCAGGTCGATCATGCGTTGCAGTTGCGGCGCCCAGTCGCCCAGCGGGATAAACGCCAGCTTGCCCTGTTCGAACGCGGTGCCCACCTGCTGCCAGTTGCGGCACAGCGGAATCTGCAAGTCGTCGAGCAGTTGTTCGGTGTACAGCCGGCCGGCGGTGTGGGCGCCGCCGCCGTGCATGAGGATGCGCACGCTGTTGTGTGCCAGACATTTGGCTGCCAGTAGATACCACGGCAGGTGGCGTTTTTTGCCGGCGTAGGTCGGCCAGTCGATCGCCACATCAAACTCGGGTGCATTCAAGCGTTCGCGCACGGCCTCGGTGAAACCGGCGAGTTCTTCCGGGCTTTCTTCCTTGTGACGCAGCAGCATCAGGAACGCGCCGAGTTGTGTGTCTTCAACTTTATCGTCGAGCAACATGCCCATGGCCTCGCGGGCTTCCTCGCGGGTGAGGTTGCGCGCGCCGCGCTTGCCTTTGCCGAGGATGCGCACGAAGGGCGCAAACGGGTGTTCGGCAGGGGTTTGAAGGGTCAGCGGGGCAACGTCGGTCATAAGCAATTCGTCGGTCTGGGCAGGCCCGCCAGTTTGGCGGCGAGTTTGGCGGGAGTGCCGTTGAACAGTTTGTTGAGGTGCAGGCTGTTGCCCTTTTCCGGCCCCAGTTTCATGGCGGTGTACTTGATCAGTGGGCGGGTGGCTGGCGACAGTTGGAACTCGGCGTAAAAGGCGCGCAGCAGTTCGAGGATCTGCCAGTGGTCCGCGGTCAATTCCAGGTGCTCGGCGGCGGCCAGGGCGTGCGCCACCTCGTGTGACCAGTCGTTGAGGTCGACGAGGTAGCCGTCCTTGTCCAGTTCGAGGCGGCGTTCGCCAATGGTCAGGGTGTTCATAGCCAGGTGTTGACCTTGTCGTAGTCGATCGACAGTTGCACAAAGCCTGGGTAATCCACGCTGTCAGCCCAATCCGGCAGCGGCAGGTTACGCGCTTGCATGTCCTCGGCCAGCACGAACACTTTGACCCCCTTGAGGTGCAGCGCCGGGGTGTGCAGCCCGTAGGCGCCGTCGCCGCAGAGCAGGATCGCGTCTTCGCGGGCGCAGATGCGCAGGCAGCTCTCGAGTCGGCTGTCGGTAAACGGGGAGTGGGCTATCACGTGTAAGGTCGACATCAGAGGGTAATCACCTGGTCGTAACGGTCAATCAGCTGCGAGATCGCGCGGCTGTCCAGCGGTTGTGCGTTGGCGGGGTGGGGCAGGCCACGCTCGGCCAGGCTGTGGTGGCAGGCAAATACATCGTCGACACCAAACAGCTCCAGTGCCTGCAGGTTGGCGCTCAGGTCTTTTTGTTGCACGGCTCTGGCGTCCTGATGCGCTGCCAACTGGAACACACCGTCATCCATGAATAGCAGGCCGATAGGCAGGTCGAACGCGCCGCCGGCCAGTACGATATCCAGCGCTTCGCGTGCGCTGGGCCCGGACCAAGGCGCCTGGCGGCTGATCACCAATAGGGATTTGGACATGTCATGGCCCTCCAAAACAGATCAGGCGGTCGGCACCCTGTATCGCATCATGCAATTGGCCCAGGCCCGACAGCGCCCAGGGCGCCTCCAGGTTCACCGCGCTGCGTTGATAGCGCGTAGCCTCTTCGCTATCAAGCACGCCACGGCGCAAGGCGGCGGCAATGCACACCACGCCGTCGAGTTGGTGCCGGCTGACCAGCTCGCGCCATTGGCGAGCGATGTCTTGCTCATCCTGAGGCGCGACGATGTTATTGGACGCGCTGTACACGCCGTCCTGATAAAAAAACAACCGCACAATCTCGTGCCCGCCGGCCAGTACGGCCTGGGCGAACAGCAGGGCGCGCCGCGACGAGGGCACGTGGGCGGCGGAATACAGGGCTATCGCAAACTTCATGGAGCACTCGGCAAGCAAACGTGGGCCAATGATAAAGCCGCAGCCCCAAAAAAGCCCGCCGTGATCAAAACAGTCACTATTGATGATTGTTCTGACGATTGCCGGTACGAACAAGGCTGCCTAGTCTGTGGGAACTCGAAACCGAAGTGGAGTTTCCATGACAGGTCCCTTGGCGTCCCTCAAAGTCCTCGATTTTTCTACCTTGCTGCCCGGCCCGTTTGCCTCCCTGATGCTCGCGGATATGGGCGCCGACGTCCTGCGTATAGAAGCGCCCAAGCGTCTGGACCTGCTGCGCGTGCTGCCGCCCCATGATCAGGGTACCTCGGCGAGCCACGCCTACCTCAATCGCAACAAACGCAGCCTGGCCCTGGACCTTAAACAGGCCGAAGCGCTGGAGATCGTGCGCGCGCTGGTGAAGGACTACGACATTGTGCTGGAACAGTTCCGGCCGGGCGTGATGGAGCGCCTGGGCCTGGGGTATGAAGCGTTGAAGGCGATTAATCCGCGGCTGATCTATGTGTCGATCACCGGGTACGGCCAGACGGGTCCGTATAAAGACCGCGCCGGGCACGATATTAACTACCTGGCGCTGGCGGGTGTGGCCAGTCACACCGGACGTCAGGACAGCGGGCCGTTGCCGCTGGGCGTGCAATTGGCGGACGTGGGCGGTGGTTCGTTGCATGCGGTGGCGGGGTTGCTGGCCGCGGTGATCGCCCGCCAGCACAGCGGGGTGGGGCAATACCTGGACGTGAGCATGACCGATTGCGCGTTCAGTCTGAACGCCATGGCGGGGGCGGGGTATCTGGCCTGTGGCATAGAGCCGGGTTGGGAAAGTCATGCGCTCAATGGCGGCAGTTTCTACGATTACTACCGTTCCCGTGATGGACGCTGGATGTCGGTCGGCAGCCTTGAGCCGGCTTTTATGCAGCGGCTCTGCGCGGCATTGGGGCGACCGGAGTTGGTCGCGTTGGGGTTGAACCCCGAGCGACAGCCGGCGCTGAAGCAGGCACTGCAGGTGGAATTCGAGAAGCGCAGCTTTGAGCAGTTATGCGAGTTGTTTGCCGGGGTGGACGCCTGTGTAGAGCCGGTGTTGAGCTTTGGTGAAGCCGTGGAGCATCCGCAGTTGAAAGCGCGGGAGTTGGTGAGCCAGGTACCTCGCGGCGACGGTTCGACCCAGGCGCAGATGGCCTGCCCGCTTAAGTTTTCTGAAGGGTTGCCAGCGCCTCGCTATATTGGCGCCGCTGTTGGGGCGCACACCGATGAGGTGCTGGCGGCCCTGGGGATCAGTGCTCAGCGGATCGCCGATTTGCGGCAGGGCAAAGTGGTTGGGTGACTGCGTGGCCTGGGACGAGGCCTCATTCCACCCGAGTTTCCCCGGAAAACACCAAGGTCTGCCGACACCGCCGACACAAATATCGCCGTCCCTGAGCCACCATGCCATGACGCTGCGCCGAAAACGGAAAATCACTCTCGGCACACGGGCAACGGTAGATGTAGCGGGTCACCTGGCGGCGTTTCACGACATAGGTATGGCAACGGTCGGGCGGCAACTCATACACGCCGCGCATGATCAATTGCCATTCCTCGCCATGGGGCTGGATGCGTTCGCCAAACAATTGATGAGCGATCAGGTGCGCCACTTCGTGGGCCACGGTTTGTTTGAGGAAATGCAGGCTGTTTTCACGGTACAACTGTGGGTTGAAGCGCAGCAGGTTCTCGTGCAAATGCGCGACACCGGCTTTCTGGCCCCGCAGCTTGAGGCTGACCTGGGGGCGTTTGAAGCTTCGTTTGAAAAAGGACTCGGCTTGCAGGAAACACTCTTCGACGCGGGTATTGAGTTGCTCGGACATGCTGTACATCTCTCCAGAGACGCCCAGTATGCCGCAAAGCCGAGTGTTTCCGAATCTGTCAGGCGCCGAATGGTCATGCATGACGCACAAAGCCACCTTGCGGTGGCCTTGCCTGCGGGTATGCGGTCAGTTGGTATAGATCGGGCCGACGCCCAAGCCCCACACGATCACGGTGAACGCCATGATCGCCACCAGCACCACCAGGCCGACCGCCAGCACCGAGCTGGAAAACAGGAAGCCTTCGTCCGGATCGATGTTCATAAAGGTCGGCAGCCCTACATACAGCAGGTAGACGGTATAGCAGATCGCCGCCGTGCCCACGACCATGCCCAGCCACATATGTGGGTAAAGCGCCGCCAGCCCGCCGATAAACAGCGGCGTGGCGGTGTAGGTGGCAAAGGCCACGCAACGCGCCATGCTGGGGCTGGCGTCGTAGGTGCGCGCCATCCAATGAATGAATGCGCCCATCACCGCCACGCCGCCGAGCATCGCGGCATACGACATTAGGGTCATCCACAACGCACTTTCCTGGGTCAGCATCACCGGCGCACGGTTGCCGATGACCCAACCCACCTGGGTGGTGCCGATAAACGCCGAGATTGCGGGAATCGCCGCGAGAATCAGGGTGTGAGTGAGGTACATGTGGCCGATGCTTTCTTCTTTATCGCCACGGATTTCCCGCCATTCCTGATCGGGATGGGTAAACAGCCCCACGACGTGATGGATCATGCCAGTCACTCCTGTCGTTATTACCATCGCCCCCCAGCGGAGCGCCCACGGGCCACATGGCCTCAAAGGTCCGGATAGATGTGTGCGACCTCTAGTCGCAGTATAGGAAGGGATGACCGGAAAAACTGTAGGGCTTTAGAGCAAATTGCGCTGTAAACATTGGGGTTAATCGCGGCGGGGTCTTTTAGTGCTAGCGCTCTCGCCAGTTTTTTTGCGTAAAATACCCGGCTTTTCGTCACACACCTTCAGCGGATCCAAGCGCCATGGGCACTCTTACGGTCAACCAGAACAAACTGCAAAAACGCCTGCGTCGCCTGGCCGGTGAGGCAGTCGCCGATTTCAACATGATCGAGGACGGCGACAAGGTCATGGTCTGCCTCTCCGGCGGTAAAGACAGCTACACAATGCTCGATGTGCTGCTGCACCTGCAAAAGGTCGCGCCGATCAAATTCGAGATCGTCGCGGTCAACATGGACCAGAAGCAACCGGGCTTTCCCGAGCATGTGCTTCCGGCCTATCTCAAAGCGTTGGGCGTGGAGTACCACATTGTCGAAAAAGACACCTATTCGGTGGTCAAGGAACTGATCCCGGAAGGCAAGACCACCTGCTCGCTGTGCTCGCGCCTGCGCCGTGGCACGCTGTATACGTTCGCCGATGAGATCGGTGCGACCAAGATGGCCCTTGGGCATCACCGCGACGATATCGTCGAGACCTTTTTTCTCAATATGTTCTTCAATGGCTCCCTCAAGGCCATGCCGCCCAAGCTGCGTGCCGATGACGGGCGCAACGTGGTGATTCGGCCGCTGGCGTATTGCAACGAGAAGGACATCCAGGCTTACTCCGACCTCAAGCAGTTCCCGATCATCCCGTGCAACCTGTGCGGCTCCCAGGAAAACCTGCAACGCCAGGTGGTCAAGGAAATGCTGGTGGACTGGGAGCGCAAGACTCCAGGTCGCACCGAAAGCATCTTCCGCAGCCTGCAGAACGTGATTCCATCGCAGTTGGCCGACCGCAACCTGTTCGACTTCAGCAGCCTGAAAATTGATGAGAGCGCCGCTTCGCGTTTCGTCAATGTGGTGAACCTCTGACGCTGTTCAACGCTCTGAAACACGGCGCTCATGGGCGCCGTTTTGATTTTCTACCCCCAGGAGAGGGCATGCGCGATTACAAGTGGCTGCACGAATATTGTCTGAACCGCTTCGGTTCAGCGGCCGAGTTGGACGCCCACCTGCCTGTCCCCAAGACCCCGGCACAACTGCGCAAGATCAGTGATGACCGTTACCTGTCGACCCTGGCCCTGCGGGTATTCCGTGCGGGCTTGAAGCACAGCGTGGTCGACGCCAAGTGGCCGGCGTTCGAGCAGGTGTTCTTCGGCTTCGATCCGGAAAAAGTTGTGTTGATGGGCGCCGAACACTTGGAGCGCTTGATGCAGGACACCCGCATCATCCGCCACCTGGGCAAGCTCAAGAGCGTGCCGCGCAATGCGCAAATGATGTTGGATGTTGTTCAGGAGACGGGCAGCTTTGGCGCGTTTATCGCCGACTGGCCGGTGACTGATATCGTTGGTCTGTGGAAGTATCTGAGCAAGCACGGGCACCAGTTGGGCGGGCTGTCGGCGCCGCGCTTTTTGCGCATGGTGGGCAAGGACACGTTTGTGCCGAGCGATGATGTGGTCGCGGCGTTGAATGCGCAGAAGATCGTCGACAAAGCGCCGACCAGCCTGCGCGACCTTGCCACGGTGCAGGCGGCGTTCAACCGGTGGCACGAAGAGAGTGGGCGGCCGATGTGTCAGTTGTCGATGATGCTGGCGTACACCGTCAATCACTGATCTGTGGGGTGGAGCGAGCAAGCTCGCTCGCCACTCAGGCCTGCGCCAGCCGCCGATTCAACTGATGCCGCCAGCGCACGTAAAGCAGCGCAGTACAGAACACGGCCAAGCTTGCGAGCATCTCCAGCACCCCGAACCACTGGCGGTTCGGGTCGTACGCGGCCAGCGCGCCCTTGATGAAATACAGGTTCACCACAAAGCACATCCACGAATGCCCGCGTGCGCTGCCGGTCAGCATCCCCGGCGCCAGCACCAGCAAGGGCACCAGTTCGATCAGCAGGATCACCCATGGCCGCGCGCCGTGCAGGTCGGCGACGAACAGGTAATAACCGCACAGCAACCCCACCAGACCGAAGAACGCCAGCAGGCTCAGCGCGCGCGCCACGTTCACGCGTGGCTCCAGCCACGCCTGGGGTGGCAGCACCTTAGGCTTTCTGGCCACGGCCGTTCTCCAGCAGCGTTGCGGTGGTGGCCAGGCGCAGGCCCAATGCGCGGCACAGGGCGATTTCATGGGTGTCGAGCAGGCGCTTGCCGTCCGGCCCGGAATGGTGGCTGGGGCCGTACGGCGTGCCGCCGCCCTGGGTGTCGAGCAGCGCCTGTTCGCTGTAGGGCAGGCCGGTAATCAGCATGCCGTGGTGCAACAAAGGCAGCAGCATCGACATCAGCGTGGTTTCCTGGCCGCCGTGCAGGCTGGCGGTGGAGGTGAACACGCCAGCCGGTTTGCCGACCAGGGCGCCGGTGAGCCACAGGTTGCTGGTGCCATCCAGGAAATACTTGAGCGGCGCTGCCATATTGCCGAAACGCGTCGGGCTGCCGAGGGCCAGGCCTGAGCAGTTTTTCAGGTCGTCGAGGCTGGCATACAGCGCGCCTTCATCCGGAATGCTTGGCGCCACGGCCTCACACTCGGTGGAGATCGCCGGCACGGTGCGCAAACGCGCCTCCATGCCGCCTTGCTCAATGCCCCGGGCGATCTGCCGCGCCATTTCACTGACCGAGCCGTTGCGGCTGTAATACAACACCAGCACATACGGTGTGGTCACGGCAGAATCTCCAGTACGTTTTCCGGTGGGCGGCCAATGATGGCCTTGCTCGCGGTTTCCAGGATCGGGCGTTCCATCAACTTGGGGTGTTCAGCAATGGCTGCGATCAGGTGTGCTTCGCTGAGGCTTGCATCGGCCAGGTTCAGGCGCTGGTATTCTTCTTCGCCGGTGCGCAGCAGTTGGCGCGCGCTGAGGCCGAGCTTGGTGAGCAAGGCCTTGATTTGCGCGGCGTTCAGCGGGGTTTCCAGGTAGCGCACCACGATCGGGGCGAGGCCGCGCGCTTCCAGCAGTTCGAGCGCACCGCGGGATTTCGAGCAGCGCGGGTTGTGATAAAGCGTCAGATCGGTCATGTGCGGGTCGCATCTTGCGTAAGGTGGCGGGTATTCTACCCGCGCGGCGCCCCGTCCTTAAACCGTAAGAGGCGATAGGTCGCAGCCAACGTTCATTTTTGCGAAGGATTACCCCATGACAAGTCGACTGATCGGTGCATTGGCGATCATCACAACCCTGCTGCTCAGCGGCTGCGGCAATGACTATGGCGTTGACCAATATGGCCAGAAAATCGCGGCCGAACGCCTGGACAAGCAATGGCTGGTGGTCAACTACTGGGCTGAGTGGTGTGGCCCGTGTCGCACGGAAATCCCGGAGCTCAATGCTCTGGCCGAACAGCTCAAGGCCCAGAACGTAGGTGTGTTCGGGGTCAACTTCGACAACGTACAGGGTGAAGAACTCAAGGCCGCCAGCGACAAGCTGGGGATCAAGTTCACCGTGCTGGCGCAGAACCCTGAGGGGATCTTTGACATTCCACGCAGTGAAGCCTTGCCGGTGACTTACATCATCGATGACAAGGGTAAGGTGCGTGAGCAGTTGATGGGTGAACAGACGGCGGAAGGGGTGTTGGCCAAACTCAAGGCTTTGCGCGGCTAGCGTCATTTGCCTCAGCAAAAGGGGGGAGAGGGCAAGCCCGCTCCCGTCTTTGCATCTCATGACCTGCAGATATCTGGAATCAGCCCTCTTCAAGCCACAAGCGAATCGGCTTGCCCTCGGCGGGCCAGAAACGCGTCTGCTCGATGGGTGAGATGTCCCAGCGCTGCACGCCCTGCAAAGCCTGGAAGAAACGTTGCTCCTGTTCCATCAAGGCCTCGCCGCACAGCTTGCGGGTGCTGCCAAGCTTGCCGAAGCTGAGCTTGTCGCCGTCCAGGGTGTAGGGCGCAAACCAGTGGTTGCAGCCGCCGTTGCCGTAGGCGCGGCCATCCTCACCGAGGGTGACGGTCAGGTGCGCGTAATCCATCAACGGCCGCTCACCGATCCACTCCACCACATAGCTGTGATTCTGCTTGAGCTTGACCGCATTCCCTGCGCAACCGCTCAGGCCCGCCATGGCGGCGGCGAGCAGAAGCAGGCGTTTCATTGCGCGGCCTGCTGGCATTTCGGGCAGCGGTGTTTGTCGGCGTCGCGGGCCCAGCCCAGCGCTTGGATGCGCGCGTTGGCGGCCGGTTGCAGCGGTTCTTTGGTCAGCTTGGTTTCCACCGCGAATTCAAACTCCAGCACGGTGTCGCAGCTGTCGCAGTTGACCTTCCAGGTGTGAATCTCCAACTCGCCGAATTTTGGCCCCTGGGCCATGGCGACCCATTGGCCTGCCGGGCGAATCGAATAGCGCGCGTCCCCTTCGACATTCAGGCGCATCGACAGGGTTTTACTGCCGCGCAGGGTGACGATCAGTACATCGCCATGCTTGATCGAACCACCGTTGCCAGTGACTTGGTAACGGCCCGGCACCAGGGCGCGGCATTCGATGAGGGTGTGTTGCGGGCTCAGCAAGCTGAAGCGGAAATCGTGTTCGGCCATGGATCCTCCAAATAGGCGCGGCATCCTATCACGGGTGCCTGCTGATCATGAGCCTGGTATATGACCGCTGATCATCCCTCTACGCGGTTTTGTGCACGGCCATCGGCCCAGGCCGCGATGTTGGCCAGGGTGGTACCGGCAATCGCCGCCAGGGCCTCGCGGGTCAGGAATGCCTGGTGCGCGGTGATGATCACATTAGGGAAGGTCAACAGGCGTGCGAGCACGTCGTCTTGCAGGGGCAGGTCGGAGCGGTCCTCGAAGAACAGCTGCGCTTCTTCCTCGTAGACGTCCAGGCCCAGGTAGCCGAGCCCGCCGTCCTTGAGGGCTTCGATCAACGCCGGGGTGTCCACCAGGCCACCGCGACCGGTGTTGATCAGCATCGCACCGGGCTGCATCTGCGCCAGGGACCTGGCATTGATCAGGTGCTTGCTGTCGACCGTCAGCGGGCAGTGCAGGCTGATGATCTGCGCGTGCGCCAGCAACTCGGGCAGGCTCACGTACCGCGCCCCCAGGGCCTGGACCTGCGGGTTGGGAAAGGGGTCGTACGCCAGCAGTGTGCAGCCGAAGCCGGCCATGATCCTGGCGAACGTTGCGCCGATCTGGCCGGTGCCGACCACACCGACGGTCTTGCCCGCCAAATCGAAACCGGTCAGGCCGTGCAGGCTGAAGTCGCCATCGCGGGTGCGGTTATAGGCGCGGTGCAGGCGGCGGTTGAGCGCCAGGATCAGCGCCACCGCATGTTCGGCCACGGCATGGGGTGAGTAGGCGGGCACCCGCACGATGGTCAGGCCCAGGCGTTTGGCGGCGGTCAGGTCGACGTGGTTGTAGCCCGCCGAGCGCAGCGCGATCAGCCGCGTGCCGCCATTGGCGAGGTGCTCCAGCACTGCTGCGCTGAGGTCATCGTTGATGAATGCGCAGACCACCTCGTGGTGTTCGGCCAGGGCCACCGTGTCGAGGTTGAGCCGGGCTGGCTGGAATTGCAGCTCCAGACCCGGCGGCAAGGGTTCGCCGAGGAAGCTGTCACGGTCGTAGGCTTGGCTGCTGAAAAGAATGACGCGCATTAAAAGCTCCCTGCAATGATTAGGTGAAGTCGCCTATGGCCCGGTTTCCATAAGCCTCAGGCACTGATCCGAGCTTCACTGGCCAGCCGGGCGATGGCCATTTCCAGTTCGTCCAGTGCGCTCATGGCCTTGGCGTCGTCCTGCTTGAGCAGGGTTTCCGCCCGTTGGCAGGCGGCGCGCAATTGCGGCACGCCACAGTAGCGCGTGGCGCCATGCAGGCGGTGCACGCGCTCGATCAGGGCGATGTTGTCATTGGCATCGCGGGCAACGTTGATGGCCTGGCGGTCGGCCTCCAGGGAGGCCAGCAACATGGCGAGCATGTCGGCGGCCAGATCAGCCTTACCGGCGGCCAGGCGCAGACCTTCTTCATGGTCCAGCACCGGCACTTGTACGCCTGGACCAAGGCCTTCAGTGACGCGCTCCGGTGCCTGGTTACGCAGGGCCAGGCCGGTCCACTTCAACACCACCTGGGCCAATTGCCGCTCACTGATGGGTTTGGTCAGGTAGTCGTCCATGCCGCTTTGCAGCAAGGCACGTTTCTCGTTGGCCATGGCGTGGGCCGTCAGAGCCACCACCGGCAATGGCGTGCCATGGCGCTGGCTTTCCCACTGACGAATCGCCTCGGTGCTCTGGCGACCGTCCATGCCGGGCATTTGCACGTCCATTAACACCAGATCGTAGGTCTCCTGTTTTACCGCGTCGACCGCCGCATAGCCGCTTTCTACCGCACGCACTTTGGCGCCCATATCCTCCAGCAGGGTTTGCACCAGCAACAGGTTCGCCGGGTTGTCGTCGACACACAGCACCCGGGGGGCACGGCTGGACAACGGCTCGCCCGGCTCGTTGCGTGATGGGCGCGGGCTGATCAGGTCGGCCAGTGCCCGGCGTAGTTTGCGGGTACACGCAGGCTTGGCCTGCAATTGGCTGTTGGGGTTGGGTACCGATTGGCTAAACAGCATCTGTTCGGTGGTCGGGCACAGCACCAACACTTTGCAACCCAGGTGTTCGAGGTCCCACAGATGTTGGTTGAGGCGCTCGGGCGGTATGTCGTTGGCGGTCACGCCGAGTACCGCCAGGTCGATCGCCTGTTCGGTCTGATGGGCGCTGGTGATGCCGTTGGTCAGGCTCTCCAGCGTGTTGAACGGCGTGACTTCAAGGCCACAGTCTTCCAGTTGGTGTTGCAGGGCCTGGCGCGCCAGCTCATGGTTTTCCAGCACGGCGACGCGATGGCCCAGCAACGGCGCGCAGGGCAAGTCTTCGACATCATCGCGGGTCTTGGGCAGGTTCAGGCTGATCCAGAACTCGGAGCCTTCGCCCGGTGTGCTGTCGACGCCGATTTCACCGCCCATCTGCTCGATCAGGCGCTTGGAGATCACCAGGCCCAGCCCGGTGCCGCCGGGCTGGCGCGACAGCGAGTTATCCGCCTGGCTGAACGCCTGGAACAACGCACGCACGTCCTGGCTGGACAGGCCGATGCCGGTGTCCTGCACGCTGATGCGCAACTGCACGCTGTCTTCCTGCTCGTCTTCGATCATCGCGCGGGCCACGATGGTGCCTTCGCGGGTGAACTTGATCGCATTGCTGATCAGGTTGGTGAGGATCTGCTTGAGTCGCAGCGGGTCGCCCACCAAGGCCAGCGGGGTGTCGCGGTAGACCAGGCTCACCAGTTCCAGCTGTTTGGCGTGGGCCGCAGGGGCGAGGATAGTCAGCGTGTCTTGCAGCAAGTCGCGCAGGTTGAAGGGGATGCTGTCGAGTACCAGCTTGCCGGCCTCGATCTTCGAGAAGTCGAGGATCTCGTTAATGATGCCCAGCAGGTTGTCGGCGGATTTTTCGATGGTGCCCAGGTAGTCGAGCTGGCGCGGGGTGAGTTCGCTTTTTTGCAGCAGGTGGGTAAAGCCCAGGATACCGTTGAGCGGCGTGCGGATTTCATGGCTCATGTTGGCCAGGAACTCCGACTTGATGCGGCTCGCTTCCAGGGCCTCCTTGCGTGCCAGGTCCAGTTCAATGTTCTGGATCTCGATGGTTTCCAGGTTCTGGCGCACGTCTTCGGTGGCCTGATCGATGCTGTGTTGCAATTCTTCCCTGGCGTTTTGCAGGGTTTCGGCCATGCGGTTGATGCCTGAGGCGAGTTGGTCGAGTTCCTGGCTGCCCAACGGTGGCAGGCGGGTTTCCAGGTTGCCGTCCTTGAGTTGCGCCACGGCTTGCTTGATTTGGCCAATCGGCGAGTTGATCGTGCGGCTGATGCGCAACGCCAGGGCCGCAGTAAAAATCAGGCCGATGGCAATCAGTAACAGGCTCGCGAACAGGCTGCGATAGCCACGCAGCAACATGCCGTTGTGGGACAGCTCCACTTCAACCCAGCCCAGCAGTCGGTCGGCTTCATCGGGAATAAAGTCGCCCGCCAGGTTGCGATGGCGACCAAACACCGGCAGCAGGTAACGGGTTGCGTCGTTGCCGGTGCGCTGCAACAAGTGTGAACTGTTGCCCACCGGCGGTTGGTTGAGCATGGTCGGCCCGGCATGAGCGAGGGTCGCGCGGTCCGGCCCGAGGAACGATACGGCGCGCACGTCGGGCTGTTCCAAGGATTGGGTGGCTACACGTTCCAGCAGCTCGGTATTCTTGCTGCTCAGGGCCGGGGCCACCAGGGGCGCTAGTTGCTCGGCGATCATTTCGCCGCGCTGCAGCAACTGAGTCTGCAGCTCCGAGAGTTGCATCCAGGTGAAATAGCCCCCCAACAGCAGCGCCATCAGGCTGGTCGGCAATAACGTCAGCAACAGTACGCGGCCTTTTATCCCCATTCTTCTAAGCACGCCACTCTCCTGCTACCACACTGATATCAATCTTCCGCGCCGGCATCCGGCCCGCGCCACCTGCGCAGTGTAGCCATTTGCGCGGCCCGCAATCTTGCAAATTAATGACAGGGCGCAATCTTCGGGCCATTCATTGCGCGGTGGCGATTGCCTGTGGCGGGGTAATCTTGAATAATCGCGTGATTGAGAATGACTTGCAGACGCTAATGAATCCCGCAGCAGTTGGCCTACCCAGTATCCTGACGATTGAAGATGATCCCGTGCTCGGTGCGTATGTGCATGAGCATTTGGGGCGCTCTGGCTTTCAGGTCACATGGTGCCAGAACGGCCAGCAAGGCCTGGAGTTGGCCCGTGAGCAAGCCTTTGATGTGGTGTTGATGGATATCCTGTTGCCGGGGCTGGACGGGCTGTCGGTCCTCACCCATTTGCGGCGCAGTCATTCGATCCCGGTGATCCTGATGTCCGCCCTGGGCGCCGAAGCCGATCGCATCAGCGGCTTCCGCCTGGGGGCCGATGACTACCTGCCCAAACCGTTCAGCATGGTCGAGTTGCGCGTGCGTATCGAGGCCATCCTGCGCCGGGTGGCGCTGGATCAGCGGCCGTCGCAGGCCCTGGCGCCTGTGCGTGACGATGTGCGTAGCCTGCGCTTCGACGATGAACTGTGTGATGTGTTCTATCTGGAGCATTGGGCCGGCCTGACGCGCAGTGAATACCGTCTGCTGGAAACCCTGCACCGCAATGGTGACGAGGTGCTCAGCAAAGCCTTCCTTTATCAGCACGTGCTGCAACGCGGTTATGCACCTCACGACCGCAGCCTCGACATGCATATCAGCCAGATCCGCCGCAAGCTCAAGGCCATCGGTTACAGCGAGCGCGAAGTGCGCACGGTGTGGGGCAGGGGCTATGTGTTGAGCGGTCACGACCATGGGCTTTGAGGCATCGCTGAAACGGTTGCCGGGCAGGCATTCGTTATTCTGGAAGCTGGCCTGCCTGCTGATCGCCTTCTGTTTGCTGATGATCTGGCTCAGTTGGTCGTGGGGCCGCTACATGGAACAGAAGAACGCGTACCTGTCCGACGAGGCCAGGATGACCTTGAGTGGTTACGCGGTTGGCGCCGAACAGGCCTGGAATCGCGACGGCCCCGCAGGCGTGGATGAGTGGTTGCAGGCAATGGGCAAACAAGAAAGCACGTGGATTGGTGTGATCGGCAATGATTTGCAGTCGTTGAGCAGCTACCCGCTGACCGATACCGAAAGCCAGCGTCTGACGTTTTTGCGTGGCCTGGATTGGCCCGTCAGTCGGCATGTGAAGGGCTTGCCGTGGTTGAAGATCCCCTTTCCGGCCGAGCCGGGCGCCGGTTCGTTGGTGATCGAGTTGCCGCAGCGCTTTATGCCGGGTCGCTACCAAGTGTTCTGGCGGGTAGTGACCCGCGGCGTGATCCCCGGCCTGTTTACCTTATTGTTGTGTATTGGCCTGTATCGGTTGTTGATCATGCCCCTCAACCAGTTGCGCGAGCAGGCCAATGCCTGGCGCGCCGATCAGTTGAATACGCGGTTGTCCCATGACGCCACCAGCCGCCAGGATGAATTGGGTGAGTTGGGGCGCGCGTTTGACCATATGTCCGAGCGTCTGCAGGGCACGGTGGTGTTGCAGCAGCAGTTGCTGCGAGACATGTCCCATGAATTGCGCACGCCGTTGAGCCGTCTGCGCGTGGCCTGTGACAGTGAGCAGGACTTGACGCGTCTGCGTGAACGGCTGGGTCGAGAGATCGACGCCATGCAACGCCTGGTGGAAGACAGCCTGCAATTGGCTTGGCTGGACACCGAACGGGCGCCCCTGACCCAAGAGGATATTCAGGTACAAGCGCTCTGGGACATGCTGCGCGAGAACGCCTGTTTTGAGAGTGGCTGGCCGGCGTCGCGCATGCCTTGCCTGTTGCCGGCTGATTGTTGGGTGCGGGGTAACCTGAATGCACTGGCCCAGGCGCTGGAAAATATCCTGCGCAATGCGATCCGCCATTCTCCGCAGGACGGAATGGTGTGCCTCGATGGGCGACGCGATGGTGAGTTCTGGCACATGTGGCTGGAGGATCAGGGCGGGGGCATCGACGAGGAGGACCTGGAGCGTATCTTTGCGCCATTTACCCGCTTGGATGGCTCGCGGCCTGGCGATGGCGGCTTTGGGCTGGGCCTGAGCATTGCACGCAACGCCGTGCAGCGTCAGGACGGCAGCCTGTGGGCGGAAAATACCGGCCAGGGTCTGCGGGTGCACCTGCGTTTGACGGCGCGCTAGGCCTGATTGCGACGCTGTTTGCGTTTCCTCCACTGGTGCGCGACCCACCAACGCCAGTAACCCATGGTCAGGCAATAGGCCAGTGCACCGAGCACCATTCCCAGCACCACCGAGCCCAACAGGAAGGGCTGCCACAGCGTGCTCAGCTGGCCGCTGATCCATTCCCAGGTCAAGTCATCAGGCAGGCTGCGTGGCGGTACATTCATCAGCCAGGCGCCGGTCATGTAGGTGCAGATAAACACTACGGGCATGGTGATTGGATTGGTCAGCCAGACCAGGCTGATGGCGATCGGCATATTGCCACGCACCGTGATCGCCAGTACCGCGGCCAGCAGCATCTGCAAGGGGATCGGTATAAAGGCTGCGAACAGACCCACCGCCATGGCGCGCGCCACCGAGTGTCGGTTCAGGTGCCAAAGGTTCGGGTCATGCAGCAAAGTGCCAAGAAACTGTAATGACTTGTGTTCCCTGATACTGGTGGGGTCGGGCATGTACCGTTTGAATAAGCGCCGAGGCATAAGGGGTCCAGGTCAGTTCGAGGGGCAAGTATGCGCGCATTCTATAAACAGAAAATTCAGACTTTGTGACAAAACATCATAGGGCACCCTGGTTGCCCAGCTATGACTGAGTGGATCACTTGAAAAGGATGATCCATGAAAACAGGGATGTTCGCATTGGCGCTGGGGCTGCTCGCCCTGCGTTTTTTGCCCGCGCTGCCAGCTACGGGGTGGCTGATAGCCATGTTGGTGTTGGCACTCATGTTGCTGCCGTTTCGCACCTATCCCGTGGCGTTTTTCCTGATGGGGCTGGGCTGGGCGTGCCTCAGCGCGCAATGGGCGCTGGATGACCGACTGCGGCCGGCGCTCGACGGTCAGACGCGCTGGTTGGAGGGACGTGTGATCGGCTTGCCGCAGCAGACCGCCAGCGGCGTGCGTTTTGAACTGGCCGACAGCCGGTCGCGCAACGCGCGATTGCCCACGCGCATGCGGGTCTCCTGGCACGGCGGGCCAGCGGTACGTAGCGGAGAGCGCTGGCGGTTGGCGGTGACACTCAAGCGGCCGTCCGGCTTGCTGAATTTCCACGGCTTTGATCACGAGGCCTGGCTGCTGGCCCAGCGCGTCGGCGCCACGGGGTCGGTCAAGGATGGTGAGCGGTTGTCGCCGGCGCGGCATGCCTGGCGCGATACGCTCCGCCAACGCCTGCTGAGCGTGGATGCCTGGGGCCGAGAAGCCGGGTTGGCCGCATTGGTGCTGGGCGATGGCTCCGGGATGGCGGCCGAAGATTGGCAGGTATTGCAGGACACCGGAACGGTGCACCTGCTGGTGATTTCCGGCCAACACATCGGCCTGCTCGCCGGGTTGGTCTACGGGCTGGTGGCGCTGCTGGCACGTTACGGTTGCTGGCCGCGCACCTGGCCATGGCTGCCGTGGGCCTGTGGCCTGGCGTTTGCCGCGGCGCTGGGCTACGGCTTGCTGGCCGGGTTCGGCGTGCCGGTGCAGCGGGCCTGCGTCATGGTGGGGTTGGTGCTTTTATGGCGATTGCGCTTTCGCCATCTGGGGTTCTGGTGGCCGTTGCTGCTGGCGCTGGACGGAGTGTTGGTCCTGGAGCCATTGGCCAGTCTGCAACCTGGATTCTGGCTGTCCTTCTCCGCCGTCGCGGTGTTGATTTTTGCGTTCGGCGGGCGTCTGGGGCCGTGGCGTGTCTGGCAGGCCTGGACCCGCCCCCAGTGGTTGATCGCCATCGGGCTGTTTCCGGTGTTGCTGCTGCTCGGTTTACCCATCAGTGTCAGTGCGCCGCTGGCCAATCTGGTCGCCGTGCCGTGGATCAGCCTGGTGGTGTTGCCGCTGGCACTGCTGGGGACTGTGCTGTTGCGGCTGCCGTGTGTGGGGGAAAACCTATTATGGCTGGCGGGTGGGGCGCTGGATGGGTTGTTCCGAGGGCTCGCCTGGCTTGCCGGGCAAGTGCCTGCGTGGATCCCGGCGGAGGTGCCTTTGGTGTACTGGTGGGTGAGCCTGGCGGGCGCGTTGTTATTGCTGCTGCCCAGCGGTGTGCCGTTGCGATTGCTGGGCTGGCCGATGTTGCTGTTGGCGGTCTTTCCACCGCGTGAACTGGTACCCCATGGGCGGGCAGAGGTGGTGCAACTGGACGTGGGGCAGGGGCAGGCGGTGATCCTGCGCACCCGCCATCACACCCTGCTTTACGACGCGGGGCTGCGCTCGGGAGCCTTCGACCTGGGCGCGCGCGTGGTGCTGCCGGCTTTGAAAAAATTGGGTGTGGAGGCGCTGGACCTGATGGTGCTCAGCCACGCCGACGCCGACCATGCGGGCGGCGCGGCGGCCGTTGCCCGGGGGTTGCCGGTCAAGCGCGTCGTGGGTGGCGAAACCGAAGGCTTGCCCGCGTTTCTGCACACACAACCCTGTGTCAGCGGTGAGCGCTGGACGTGGGACGGTGTGTCATTCGAACTGTGGCAGTGGCCCGACGCCATCGCGGGTAACCCCAAGTCCTGTGTGCTTCAGGTGCAGGCCAATGGCGAGCGGTTGCTGCTCACGGGGGATATTGATCGCGACGCTGAACGGGCGTTTCTCGCCTCATCCCTGGCGGTACGCACCGATTGGTTGCAGGCCCCTCACCATGGCAGCCGCAGTTCGTCGTCGCGGCCTTTCCTGCAACGGCTGGCGCCGACATCCGTGCTGATTTCCCGCGGGCGCAGCAATGCCTTCGGCCATCCGCACTCGCAGGTCATGCAGCGTTATGAGGCATTGGGCAGCCGTGTCTACGACACTGCCGAGCAGGGGGCCGTACGCCTGCAATTGGGCGCCTTCGCACCGCCGGATGTTGCGCGCAGTCAACGCCGTTTCTGGCGCGAAGCGTTACCCTGATCCCGCGTTAACGCGCAGTGGAGCCTGCCACGGGCGACTCCAAGGCCACGAACCCTGCTGCCGAACCTATATGGTAAAGTGGCGCACTTTTTCGAGGGGACATTCACTGTGTGGGAATTGGTCAAATCCGGCGGCTGGATGATGTTGCCGATCATCTTGAGTTCCATCGCCGCACTCGGCATCGTTGCCGAACGCCTGTGGACCCTGCGCGCCAGTCGCGTGACCCCCGAGCATCTGCTGGGGCAGGTCTGGGGCTGGATCAAGAACAAACAGCTGGACAAGGAAAAACTCAAGGCCCTGCGCGCCGACTCACCGCTGGGTGAAATCCTCGCCGCTGGTCTGGCCAACTCCAAGCATGGTCGCGAGATCATGAAAGAGTGCATCGAGGAAGCCGCCGCCCGGGTTATCCATGAGCTGGAGCGCTACATCAATGCCCTCGGCACCATTGCCGCCATGGCTCCGCTGCTGGGGTTGCTGGGGACGGTGCTGGGCATGATCGATATTTTCAGCTCGTTCATGGGGGCGGGCATGAGCACCAACGCCGCAGTGCTGGCCGGTGGTATCTCCAAGGCGTTGATCACCACCGCAGCCGGCCTGATGGTGGGTATTCCATCGGTGTTCTTCCACCGTTTCCTGCAACGGCGCATCGATGAACTGGTGGTCGGCATGGAACAGGAAGCCATCAAGTTGGTGGAAGTGGTGCAGGGCGACCGTGATGTGGACCTGGTTGGGGACAAAGCGTGAAATTTCGCCGCAAGCAACGGGAAAATGTCGATATCAACCTTGCGTCGCTGATTGACGTGGTGTTTATCCTGCTGCTGTTTTTTGTCGTCACCACCACCTTCACCCGCCAGACCGAGCTGCGCGTCGATTTGCCGGAAGCCGTGAGCGGTTCGCCGGCCGAAGACCAGGAAGTCAAGCAACTGGACATCGCCATCAGCGCCGACGGGGTGTTTTCGGTGAATAACCAGTTGCTGGAGAAAAATGACCTCGCCAGCCTGATGGCCGCGCTGGAGAAAGCGTCCGGGGGCGATACCAAGATGCCGCTGTCCATCAGTGCCGATGGCAAAACCCAGCACCAGGCCGTGATCACCGCGATGGATGCGGCCGGCAAGCTCGGTTTCAGCCATCTGCGCATGAGCACCGTCGAGGCGGCGGGCCAACCCTGATGGCCATGTCTGATCGTCTGCTCAAAGCCTGGTATGAAGGCCATCCTGCGCTCATCCTGTTACGGCCGCTGGAGGCACTGTATCGCCGTGTGGTGCTTCGCAAACGTGCACGCTTCGTGGCGGGCGAGGGCGATAGTTATCAAGCGCCGGTGCCGGTGGTGGTGGTCGGTAACATCACCGTGGGCGGCACCGGCAAGACACCGTTGATCCTGTGGTTGATCGACCACTGCCGACGTAGCGGCTTGAAGGTGGGCGTGGTCAGCCGTGGCTATGGCGCCAAGCCGCCAGCGTTCCCGTGGCGAGTCGAAGCCAGCCACAGCGCCGAAGTGGCCGGGGATGAACCTTTGCTGATCGTGCAGCGCTGCGGCGTGCCCTTGATGATAGATCCGGACCGCAGCCGTGCGGTCAAGGCCCTGCTGGCAACCGACAGCCTGGACCTGATCCTCTCCGACGACGGCCTGCAACACTACCGCCTGGCCCGCGACCTGGAACTGGTGCTGATCGACGCCGCCCGTGGTCTGGGCAACCGTCGTTGCCTGCCGGCCGGGCCATTGCGTGAGCCGGTAGAGCGTTTGCACAGTGTCGATGCGCTGCTCTATAACGGCGCTGCCGGCGACCGCGAAGATGGCTTTGCCTTTCGCCTCATGCCAACGGCGCTGGTCAACCTGCAGACCGGCGCGCGTCAGCCCGTGGATCACTTCCCCGTCGGCCAGCAGGTGCACGCGGTCGCGGGCATCGGTAACCCGCAACGTTTCTTCAATACCCTTGAAACGCTACACTGGCGGCCGATCCACCATGCTTTTGCCGACCATGCGCCTTACAGCGCCGAGGTCTTGAATTTCAGCCCGTCGTTACCGTTGGTCATGACCGAAAAGGACGCGGTGAAGTGCCGCGCCTTTGCCCAGCCGCACTGGTGGTACCTTGCGGTAGATGCAGTGCCGTCGCCGGCGTTCGTCGCCTGGTTCGACACGCAACTGATGCGCCTGCTGCCCGCCCGACTCTTGCCTTAAACGCTTCTTTCCAGGAAACACTCATGGACACCAAACTGCTCGACATCCTCGCTTGCCCGATCTGCAAAGGCCCGCTCAAGCTCAGCGCCGATAAAACCGAGCTGATCAGCAAGGGCGCAGGCCTGGCTTACCCGATCCGTGATGGCATTCCGGTGATGCTGGAAAGCGAAGCCCGCACCCTGACCACCGATGAGCGCCTGGATAAATGACCACCGCCTTTACCGTTGTCATTCCCTCGCGCTACGCATCGACCCGCCTGCCGGGCAAGCCGCTGCAATTGATCGGCAGCAAGCCGATGATCCAACTGGTGTGGGAGCAGGCCTGCAAAAGCAGCGCCGCACGTGTGGTGGTCGCCACCGATGACCCGCGCATCATCGAGGCCTGCAAAGGCTTCGGCGCCGAAGCGGTGCTGACCCGCGAAGACCACAACTCTGGCACCGACCGTCTGGCCGAAGTGGCCGCGCAGTTGGGCCTGGCGCCGGACGCCATTGTAGTCAACGTGCAAGGCGACGAGCCGCTGATTCCGCCGAGTGTGATCGACCAGGTGGCCGCCAACCTGGCCGCCCACGGCGAAGCGCGCATGGCGACCCTCGCCGAACCGATCGAAGACATCGAAACCCTGTTCAACCCGAACGTCGTGAAGGTGGTCAGCGATATGAACGGCCTGGCCCTGACCTTCAGTCGCTCGACCTTGCCATGGGCGCGTGACGCCTTTGCCAAGCGCCCTGACCTGTTGCCCGAAGGCGTGCCCTATCGCCGTCACATCGGCATCTACGCTTATCGCGCCGGATTCCTGCATGACTTCGTCAACTGGGGCCCATGCTGGCTGGAAAACACCGAATCCCTGGAACAACTGCGTGCGCTTTGGCACGGCGTGCGTATCCACGTGGGCGATGCACTGGAAGCGCCGCCTGCCGGCGTTGACACCCCTGAAGACCTTGAGCGCGTGCGTCGCCTGCTGGGGGCCTGATGGAGGTTTTGTTCGTTTGCCTGGGCAATATCTGCCGCTCGCCCACTGCCGAAGGTGTGTTGCGCCATAAATTGCGCGAAGCGGGACTCGCCGGCCAGGTCGAAGTGGCCTCCGCGGGCACCGGCGAATGGCACATCGGCAATCCGCCAGACCAGCGCAGCCAACGTGCGGCGCTGGTGCGCGGTTACGACTTGTCGGCTCAGCGCGCACAGCAGGTGACCCGCGCCGACTTTGCGCGCTATGACCTGATCCTGGCCATGGACGCCAGCAACCTGCGCAACCTCAAGGCACTGCACCCTGGGCAGGGCAAGGCCGAGCTGGACTTGTTCCTGCGTCGTTATGCCTCGGAAGTGGATGAAGTGCCAGATCCTTATTACGAAGGTGAGCAAGGCTTCGAGCGGGTCCTGGACCTGATCGAGCGCGCCTGTGATTTATTGGTGATCGAATTGAAGGGGCGGTTATGACCTTGCAAGTGCTTGCGCAGGTATCGCTCAAGCCATTCAACAGCTTTGGCCTGGATGTGCGTGCGCAGCTGTTCGCCGAGGCCCACACCGACGCCGATGTACGTGAAGCCCTGGCTTATGCGTCGGCGCAGGGGTTGCCGTTGCTGGTGATCGGCGGCGGCAGCAACCTGCTGCTGACCCAGGACATTTCTGCTCTGGTGCTACGTATGGCCAGCACCGGCATTCGCGTGCTGCACGATGACGGCGAGCACGTGGTAGTCGAAGCCGAAGCGGGCGAGGCGTGGCACCCGTTTGTACTGTGGACCCTGGAGCAGGGTTTCTGCGGTCTGGAAAACCTCAGCCTGATCCCGGGCACCGTTGGCGCGGCCCCCATGCAGAACATCGGCGCCTACGGTGTGGAGATCAAGGACGTATTCGCCGGCCTTACTGCGCTGGACCGCCAAACCGGTGAGCTGCGGGACTTCAGCCTGCAAGAGTGCAACTTTGCCTACCGTGACAGCCTGTTCAAGCACGAAACCGGGCGTTGGCTGATCCTGCGCGTGCGCTTTGCCCTGAGCCGCGCCAGTCACCTCAAGCTCGACTACGGCCCCGTGCAACAGCGCCTGGCCGGACAGGGCATCACCGAGGCGACGCCGAGCGATGTCAGCCGCGCCATCTGCAGCATCCGCCGCGAAAAACTGCCGGACCCCGCAGTGTTGGGCAATGCCGGCAGCTTCTTCAAAAACCCGCTGGTGAGCAAAGACTTGGCTCAAGAGCTGCAGACGCTGTATCCGGACCTGGTCGCTTATCCTCAGGCGGATGGGCAAATGAAGCTCGCCGCCGGCTGGCTGATCGACAAGGCTGGCTGGAAAGGCTTTCGCGAAGGCGATGCGGGCGTGCACAAGCTGCAAGCGCTGGTGTTGGTCAACTATGGCGGCGCCAGCGGGCACGACATCGCCAACCTGGCCGAGCGTATCCAAAGGGACATCGCCGAGCGTTTCAAGGTCGAGCTGGAAATGGAACCTAACAAGTACTGATGCCCTGAAAACAAAAATGCCCCGCATCTTTCGATACGGGGCATTTTTATGCGGCTAACAATCAGTCGTCACGGCTCATGATGCCGAAGATCTGCAACAGGCTGACAAACAGGTTGTAGATCGATACATACAGGCTCACGGTGGCCATGATGTAGTTGCGCTCACCGCCGTGGATGATCGCACTGGTCTGGAACAGGATGCACACGGAGGAGAACAGCACAAAACCCGCGCTGATCGCCAGTTGCAGACCGCTGATCTGGAAGAACATGCCCGCCACTACCGCCGCCAGCAACACGAAGAAACCGGCGGTGATGAAACCACCCAGGAAGCTCATGTCCTTACGAGTGATCAGCACGTAGGCCGACAGACCACCAAACACCAGCGCCGTCATGGCAAACGCCGAGCTGACCACTTCCGCACCGCCAGCCATGCCGAGGTAACGGTTGAGGATCGGGCCGAGGATAAAACCCATGAAACCGGTCAAGGCAAACGCCGAGACCAGACCCCAGGCCGAGTCACGCAGCTTGTTGGTCAGGAAGAACAGACCATAGAAGCCGATCAGCACGACAAAGATATTCGGGTAGCCAACGTGCATCTGCTGCGCCACAAACGCCATCACGCCGCTGAATGCGAGGGTAAGGGCGAGCAAGCCATAGGTGTTGCGCAACACGCGGCTGACTTCAAGCTGCTCAGCCTGCGCGTTGCCATTCACTGCGTAATTCTGTTCGCGCATGGCGACACTCCTTCGGTTTTGAAACGTTCAGTCGCAAAGATCATAACAGACGCTCTGTAACAAGCTATGGCGAGAGTTTGACAGTGTGTTTCATTCGGGTATTATGGCGCCCGCTGAGACAGGATGGCTTACTATAATCCTGTGACGCACAAGGGAAATTGGCAGAGTGGTTGAATGCACCGGTCTTGAAAACCGGCGAACGTTAATAGCGTTCCCAGGGTTCGAATCCCTGGTTTCCCGCCAAGATTCAAACGAAAGCCCCGCAATGTGGGGCTTTTGTGTTTTTGGGGTTTGGTAATGTCAGTAGCGAGACATTTGATCGTTTCCGCGCCATCTCAGTCGGCTTGCGCAACTGCGCCAGATTTGAGAACAAACACTCGACTCCACGATATCGCCAGCGCGTCTTTAAACGCTCATCTCAAGAATCCGACGTCTGTATTAGCCAAGGTAGCAATGCGTTTTGATCTTAGCGCCTCGCCCCCTGCGGCGCTCTTTGCTTTGAACCGTTCGTCCACCGCCCGGCACTCGCCCGGGTGTTGCCACTCCCATGTTTAAGCGCGGATGTCCCGAGCGTAAGAGCGGAGAGCCAGCATGGAAATTAATGAGAATGCCCCCGGCAACCTGTCACAGCAGGCGGTAACACGCGGCACAGACAATGAAACAGGGCACGACCCCAAGCGTGATGAGGATAAGATCCCATTGCCACCTGACGACGAGGCGCCTCTCGAAGAGGATATGTCGGACGTTGATGCTGCCGATTCCGTGGCGAGCGAACACCCCGACAACTGACGCGCTTCAGATCACCGGACCCGGCCATTGAGTCGGGTTTTTTTTGTCACGGTGCGGGTGATCCGCGCGTTCGGGGTAGGGATTTTCCTATCCGGTTTTCCAGTATCCCTACCCCAGAATAGGGATGATCTGATGGTTGCAATGCTATCATTAAGCCATTATTTCTCGAAGATTGAGCTGCCGATCTGACTGCGCGACAGGTTGATGATGTCCTGCCAAAGGCTGCGCTAACTCAATGACTGGCTGGCTTGCAGCTTCCGCAAGCTTGGTTGATTGCCTGGACGGAAACACACCAGGCACCGACCTCTCCAAGAGAGATAACAATGAACGTCAGGAATATAAACCTCGCGCCCAGGTCTGCCATCTTCTTCTCGCTGATTATCCTGGTGGTTTTTGCGCTGGGCATTGTCGCAGTGATGCAAATGGGCAAGCTTCGAGAGTCGGAGCAGGATGTCGAAACCAATTGGATGGCCGGGATTCGTGATATTGGAAAGTTGCAGACGGGCGTCTTGCGCCTGCGCCTTGAAAGTATCCGTATCACCGTGACCGCCGATGATCAACAGCGCCAAACCCGCATCGCGTCGTTGAGCGGCTACCGCAACACGCTTCAGAACACCATCAGCACTTACGAATCCTTGATTTCCGGGCCGACGGAGCGTGAGCTCTACCAAGCTGTGCTTGTCGATGTGCAGCAGTATTTGAAGTTGTTGGATGAGCTGGAACCATTGCTTCGAAGTGGCGATAACACCGCAGCCATTGCCCTGATCAATACCCGCATCAGTCCGATGACCAATACCATGCAAGACAAGCTGAACAAGCTCGCGGACTTTAACGAGGAGGGCGCCAAGCGTTCAGGTCTGGATTCCTCCGCAACGTACAGCAATGGTGTGACGCTGGTGATTGGCCTGTTGCTGGCGACCGTCATACTCACCGTGGTGTTAGCGGCGGTGTTGACCCGCAGCATTTCGGCACCGATCAGCGATGCCTTGGCCGTAGCCGAGCGCATCGCCGACAGCGACCTGTCACGGGAAGTGGTGATCAGTGGCCGTGATGAAGCCGGTCGCCTGCTGGCCGCTTTGGCGAAGATGCAGGGCAACCTGCGGGAAACCATCGCTCGTATTGCCGATTCCTCCACCCAATTGGCGTCAGCCTCTGAAGAAATGACTGCCGTGACCGAAGAGGCCAGCCGCGGGTTGGTGCGGCAGAACGATGAAGTCAATCAGGCCGCGACCGCAGTGACCGAAATGAGCGCCGCGGTGGATGAGGTGGCTCGCAATGCTGACGCCGCCGCTCAATCTTCTCGCGAGTCCATGGAATTCACGCGCTCGGGTATCGAGAATGTGGCGCAGACCCTCAAAGCCATCGAAAGCTTGGCGGGCAACGTTGCCAGCACGGGGGATCAGGTCAAGGCGTTGTCTGGCAGGGCCCAGGACATCAGCAAGGTGGTCGAGGTGATTCGCGCGATTGCCGAACAGACCAACTTGCTGGCGCTGAACGCGGCCATTGAAGCCGCCCGTGCCGGCGAGCAAGGCCGTGGCTTTGCGGTGGTAGCCGATGAGGTGCGTGCACTGGCTCACCGCACCCAGCAGTCGACCCAGGAAATCGAGCAGATGATCAGCGCGATTCAGGCGGACTCGACCCAGGCCGTGGGTGCCATGAACGTCAGTGCCCAGATGGCCAGCAGCTCAATCGCGGTCGCTCAGAATGCCGACCTTTCGCTTAAGCAGATCGCAGAGGCCATCGCCCAGATCAACGAGCGCAACCTGCTGATCGCCACCGCTTCCGAAGAGCAGGCTCAGGTGGCCCGCGAGGCTGACCAGAACCTGACCAGCATCCGCGAACTGTCGGTCCAGAGTTCGGCAGGCGCCAGTCAGACCGCCAGCGCCTGCGGCGAGATGGCCAACCTGGCGATTGAACTCAATCACTTGGTGGCGCGCTTCAAGGTCTGAAATAGGGGCACAGGTCTACGCTTGCCGCACCCGCGGCAGGCGTGGAGGGCAGTTTTAATCGCAATCAGCAAAAAAGCTGAGCCACCGAAAGCAGGCAAATCACCTGGACAAACATTTGTGCTCGAATGGGATGTCTCATTGCCGTCACCTCATTTACAACTGCTGTTGATAATGCCGTAGCCGGTGTACATGTATGCGCCAGGCTGTTCAATAGGCTCAACCGCCACCCTGGCTCGCCAACCACACACGCAACTGATCGAGGAAGTATAGACGCTCAATAGTATTCGTCATGAAACGCTCTGGCGCGCGCTTCTTACAACTATCTGCCGGCGCTCACTGCACTTTTTTTGATTTCCTGGCTCTATCTTTGTCCCAGCCCCGTCGATTTCCCGTGAGGGCAGATGAACCAGTTTGGGTGCCGATGGACCGCACGTTTTCTTATTTCTACATTCGTCCCCTGCGCCAGTCGTGGTTGCTGGCTGCCGTTTTAATGCTCTTTGCCACCGGTTGCACCCAGCAACAGGGGCGTGACATTGCCAAGCAGTTCAGCAACGGCAAGCCCGACGAGTTCTTTCAAACCAGTGTCGATCGCATGGCAACCCTGGGCATGCGCGACAACCTGCAAAGCCTGTACCTGCTGATGAGCAAACTCTATCTGCGTAACCCCAACCAGTGGCGGCAGTCGGGTTACCCGGATGCGGCGAGTGCCGAGCGCGAAATTCGTCGGGCGATCGAGCAGCGTCAACCGTTGCAGGCGCTGGGTGATCGGCGCGATCTGGTGGCCTTGAGTTACTCCTTGAGCCCCGAGTTCAAGGGCGATCGGGTTGGCGCGTTTATCTACGCGATTGGCAGCATGCTGGTGACGGCACACGGTGGCCGCACTGAGTTCTACATGACCGATTCGATCAACCCACAGTTCGTCAGCAATGCGGCACGCAATATCGAGAAGGCCACGTGGCTGCTCAGCAAGCGTCAGGATGCCAACGGCGTGTTGCTGCTGTTTTCCAATGAGATCTCGGAGGAGGGCAGTAACCTCAGTTTTGCCGTGGAGTTCGGCAAGATCGTCGCGCGGCTTGATCTGCTGACGCAAATGCTTGATGAGCGCTATCGACGTATCGGCCTCAACTACGCGCAAAGCCTGCTGTTGATGAATTTCCTGCCGGTGCAGTAAGGGTGAACATCGGCAGATAAATGTTGATGATCAATCCCTGTGCGGTATTTCCTTTCTATCTGTAGGAAGCGGCCGATCTTGGGTCCGCGCGCTTGAATCACGCGGACGTCGGCAATAGCCTCGGACTTTTCCGAAAATATGAGGCCCTACCTTGGGTAAGCGAAAAACGGTGTGGCCGACGGATCGCGAAATACGCCTGCGCTTTATCCTCTTCGCGGTGATCGACGCCGCCAGTGCCGAGGGCGTTGCTGCCGAGTTGTTGTTACCTGCACACAAGCTGCTGCGCGAGTCGCCGACCGAGGCGCAGTTATTGAGTGCCCTTGGGCGAATACTGGCGGCCGATGAGATGTACGGCTTTCGGTTTGCGCCGGGCTCTGAGGCCGATGAGTTGATGCTGGCTTTGGAGTGGCCCGCTGGCTAGTTTCTATCGTGGCGCTCGGTAGTAACAAAAGGCCAGCAGGACTGTTCTTCGGTCTATGCTTAAGCCGCAGGCCCAACGGCCGATGCAGTGATGACCACCTCAGGGACGCCGCTATGTTTAATCGCCGCTTGAAGAAGGATCTACAGGACCGTGACGATGAGCTGTTCCACTTGCGACAGCTCGTCGCGCAATGCGATCGAGGGATGCTTTCCATCGACCTCGACGCTGAATTCCGGGTTACCGCCGTCAACGAAGGCTTCGCCCGTGCGCTGGGCTATTCCCGTGAACAATTACAGGGCCGCTTGCTGGCTGAGATTGTTCCGGCTTACGTCAAGGACTTGCCCTGCTTTCATAATTTAGGTGCGGCGATCACACGCCTGGAACCGGTGACCGACGATTACCGTTTTTTGCGCGTCGACGCCAGCCTGGCCTGGATCAACCTCACTTGGTGCCCGATCCACGGGCGTGATGGTCGGCTGTCACATATCCAGGGCTACGGCGCCGAGGTCAGCCGCGCCATCGAAAAAGCCAAGGAAAACGAAGCGTTCATCAACGCGTTAATCCGCTCGACGGCCGTCATTCAGTTCAAGTTGGACGGCACCGTGGTCACTGCCAATACGCAGTTTCTCGACGCCATGGGTTATACGCTCGATCAAATCGTCGGCAAAAAACACAGCCTGTTTTGTACTGCCCAAGAGGCTGCGTCGCCGGGGTATGCGGGATTCTGGCAGACCCTCAACCGTGGCGAATTTGTCGCCAGTCGCTTCAAGCGCGTGGACAGTCGCGGTAATGAAGTCTGGCTCGAAGCCACCTATAACCCGGTGCACGATGCGGAGGGCAACCTGTGCAAAGTGGTCAAGTTTGCCAGTGTGGTCACTGATCAGGTGTTGAGGGAATCGGAGGTCAAGGAGGCAGCTGGCGTGGCCTATGAGGTATCACTACAAACAGACGTCACCGCAGAGCGCGGCGCGGCGGTGGTGCAGAACACGGTGCAAACCATGCAGAACATTGCGTCGCAGATGCAATCGGCCACCGGCAGCATTGAGGCCCTGGGCAAACAATCGCTGTTGATCAGCGCCATTGTGCAGACCATCGGCGGCATCGCTGCGCAAACCAATCTGTTGGCGCTCAACGCTGCGATCGAGGCCGCCCGAGCCGGTGAGCAGGGGCGTGGCTTTGCAGTCGTGGCCGATGAGGTCCGGCAATTGGCCAGCCGCACCAGTACCGCGACCGAGGAGATCGTCACGGTGGTGCAACAGAACCAGCGCCTTGCCGACGAAGCCATTAACGAGATGTTCAGCAGCCGTGAACAGGCCGAGCAAGGCCTGACCCTTGCCAACCAGGCCGGCGCCGTTATCACCGAGATCCAGGGCGGCGCCAAGCAGGTGGTGAACGCAGTGGGACGTTTCGCGAACGAGCTTCGATAAGGGCTGCTGGGTTGTACCTAACCCATCCTTTCCAGCTTCAAGCCTTCGGTGATCGTGCGCCGGGCAATAGGTGCTGATCCGTTAACAGGCGTGACTTGCCGGGCATCGCTGGCTTCCCATCACTGTTCGCGTGCTGGGCCAGGCTCCTCACGCCCCGCATTCCAAGGATCTATCCATGCTGCTGCGCCACCCTCCGTTCCTATTTGCCGCCCTGACCTTAAGCACCCTGGCGCACGCCGAAGACCTGCAATTGGCGCCGGTTGAAGTCACCGCCGCTGAGGCCAGTGCAGGTGAAGTGGCCCAGGCCCAGCTCAAGAGCGTGCCCGGTGCCAGCAATTACATCGACATGAGCGGCGTGCAGCAGGGCCGGGTGAGTACCAACGAGGACGTGTTCAAGTACCAGCCCGGCGTGTACGCCAAGGCGGCGAACAACGAGGGCGTCAAACTGTCCATTCGCGGTTCGGGCCTGAACCGCAGCCCCGGTGCCCACGGCTCCGGGCTCTATGAAATGTTCGATGGCCTGCCGCTCACTGGCCCTGGCGGCACGCCCTATGAACTCAAGGACCCGCTGTGGCAAAGCCGTGTGGAGGTGTTGCGCGGTGCCAACGGTTTTGACCAGGGCGCGCTGGCCTTGGGTGGCGCGGTCAACTACGTGACGCACACCGGCTACGATGCGACCAAGCTGCAGGTGCGCTATGAGGCGGGCAGTCGTGGCTATGCCCAGCGCGAGATCAGTTCCGGCCAAGTGCTGGGGGACGCCGACTACTACATCAGCCTGACGGACTCGGCGTCCGACGGTTATCAGCGCCAGAGCGCGGCCACCGGCAAAGGCGTGGCGGCCAACTTCGGCTACCGCTTCAACCCGAACCTGGAAACCCGTTTCTATTTGCGCTACCGCGAAACCACCAACGACACTCCTGGCAAGCTCACCCGCGACCAGATCAGCCACGACCCGCGCGCGGCCAACAGCCTCAACGCCGCCCGTGACTCAAAGCGCCTGCAACCCGGTTCTACCTGGATCGCCAACAAAACCACCCTGCAACTGGACGATAACTCGCGCCTTGAGCTCGGCCTGGCTTACCACGATTACCCGATGGACCTGCGCGAAGGCAGCATTCGCCTGAAAGTCGCCTACACCGACGTGAGCAGTACCCTCAATTACATTCGCCAGGACAGCCTGTTCGGACACGACAGCAAAACCACCGTTGGCCTGCGCACCACCCAGGCGATGCCCAACAACGGCGGTGCCGAGTACGTGCGCATCCCCGCCGGCAACACCGCCAACTATGCTCCCGGCACCAAGACCCGCGACTACAGCTACCTGGGCTCCGACACCGTGCTGCATATCAGCAACGATTTGGAACTGGTGCCCGACCTGTGGTTGACCACCGGCCTGGCGGCGATCTACACCCGCCGCGAAACCCAGGTCAGCTACCCCGAAGGCCAGGCGCCGCTCAGCCAGCACGACTGGGACTACGCGCCGCGCATGGGCTTGCGTTATGACGTCAACCCGCAATTGCAGGTGTACGGCAACCTGAGCCGCTCGGTCGAACCGCCCCATGCGTGGTCAATGATCTGGGGTTCCAACAAGTACTTCACCAGCGGCCCGGCCAAAGGCATGGCACGGGAAGGCGTGAGCCTGAAAAACCAGACCGCCACCACCCTGGAAATCGGCGGGCGCGGCGAAGCGTGGCTCGGTCAATGGGACCTGGCGCTGTACCGCTCCGAAGTGCGCCATGAATTGCTCACGGTGGAAACCCAGGCCCAGACGCCTACCAGCAACGCAATCGTCGCCGAGGCCAACGCCAGCCCCACGGTGCACCAAGGCGTGGAACTGGGCCTGCTCAGCCCGCTGTGGGAGGACGGCCGCAATGGCAGGCTTGACCTGCGCCAGGCGTATACCTTCAGCGACTTCCACTACCGTGACGACGACCGTTTCGGCGACAACACCTTGCCGGGTATCCCCGCGCACTACTACCAGGCGCAATTGCGCTACAGCCACCCGACAGGGTTTTACACCAGCCTTAACACCGAGCACTCATCCCGGGTAGCGGTGGATTACGCCAACTCCTACTACGCGGCGGCTTATACGATTGTTGGCACAACCTTCGGCTACGACGCGCCAGGGCAGGACTGGCAAGCCTGGGTCGACCTGCGCAACCTCACCAACCGCCGCTACGCCAACACCGTCACGCCGGGGTATGACGACAACGGGTTGGACGCAGCGCGCTCTACACCCGCCGATGGGCGTGGCCTCTACACCGGCGTCTCGTGGCGCTGGCGCTGAGCCCGCTCGCCCCAAAAAACTCCGCAGACGACGAAGAAGGGGCGGCCGAGAGCCCCTTGCTCCGTGCGCGTTTTACTGGCATTGTTCACGCAATTGGTAACATTTCCCATTTGAGAAATTTTTGCGCATGCATGACATTCCGGCCGCGCTGGGCGACTCCGCGCGTCAGCAGACCCTTACGGCGATGTACCGCGAGCACCACGGCTGGTTGCACGGCTGGCTGCGCAAAAAACTCGGCTGCTCCCAGCACGCCGCCGACCTGGCCCACGATGCGTTTATCCGCGTTCTGATGCTGGCCGAACCGCAAACCATCAAAGAACCTAGGGCGTTCCTGGCCACCACGGCGGGGCGTCTGTTGATCGACGGCGCGCGTCGACGTCGAATCGAAAAAGCCTACATGCAGGCGTTGGCCATCAGGTGCGAAGACGCCGGCATG
Source organism: Pseudomonas sp. EYE_354 (assembly GCF_023148575.1). Classification (NCBI taxonomy): domain Bacteria; kingdom Pseudomonadati; phylum Pseudomonadota; class Gammaproteobacteria; order Pseudomonadales; family Pseudomonadaceae; genus Pseudomonas; species Pseudomonas sp. EYE_354. Next base: position 22,082 of record NZ_JAHXNQ010000007.1, on the reverse strand, counting down.
CCCGACCCTGCGGCGATCCATGTGGCCCTGCAAGCCCTGGAACGCATCGCCGAAATGCTGGTTGGGCTGCCAACCAAAACCCGCGAGGCATTCCTGTTGAGTCGCCTCGATGGGTTGACCTACAGCGAAATCGCCTTGCGCCTGGACGTGTCCGCCAGCACGGTCAAAAACTACATCTCCAGCGCTCTGGTGCACTGCTATCACAGTCTGCACGCCGCCGACCCGCTGCCATGAGTACCGAGCACATTATCCAGCAGGCGGCGGACTGGCTCACACGTCTGCACGACGAAGACGTCACCGACGCCGACCGCCACGCCTTCGATGCCTGGTGCCAGGCCGACCCGCGTCATGCGGTGGCGATCGAACGCATGCGCGCGCTGTGGGGCAGCCTCGATACCTTGCCCGCGCAACCGGCGCGCCTGGCCCTTAACCGCGCGTTTACCGCGCAACGTCCGCGCAGTGCGCAGGTGCTGGGCTTGCTCGGCGTGTTGCTGTGCGGCTGGCAGGCCTTCGAGCACCTGCCGGTGTGGATGGCGGACCAGCGCACCGGCGTCGGCGAGCGTCGCCAGATCGCCCTCGACGATGGCAGCAGCTTGCAACTCAACAGCAACTCGGCGGTGGATGTGAAATTCGACGGTCACCAACGGGTGATCGAACTGCTGCAAGGCGAGCTGTGGGTGGACGTGGCCAAGGACGCACAGCGGCCATTCGTGGTGCGCACCGACCAAGGCACGGCGACGGCGCTGGGTACCCGGTACCTGGTCAAGCGCGCGGCGGACGGCGCCACGGTGGTCACGGTGATCGAGTCCAGCGTGGCGGTCAAAGGTCAAGCCGAGGAGGGCGTCAAGGTCGCCGCCGGCCAGCGTGCGATCCTTGAACATGGCCACGCCATGGCGGCGCAAGCCACCGGCAATGCCGACCCGGACGCCTGGACCCGTGGCTTGCTCAAGGTTAACGATCAGCCCCTGAGCGAGGTGTTGCAGACGCTGGCCAGTTACCGCCATGGCATGGTGCGCTTCGACCCCAAGGCCCTGGGCGACTTGCGCGTGTCCGGGGTGTTCAGGCTCGATGACACCGCGGCAGCCCTGTCGGCGTTGGCCGATAACCTGCCGATTCAGGTGGAGTACTTCACCGACTTGCTGGTGGTGGTCAAACCGCGCTGACTCAGCCCCCCTGCTGGCGCAGGCGTTTGTACAAGGTGTTACGGCTCACCCCCAGCTCCCGTGCCAGGTGGGAAATATTTCCGCCGGCGGCCTTTAAGCGCTGGCTCAGGTCAATGCGCTCGTCCAGGTACTCACCGGCCGGCGGCGGTGGCGGGGCGAGGTTCAGGTCGACAAAAAAATCATCCGGCAGGTGCTCCGCTCGGATTGGCTGCTCCTCGGCCATCGCCAGTGCCACCTGCAACACGCTGCTGACCTGGCGCAAATTCCCTGGCCACGGATGCTGCTCGAACAATGCCAGCACCTCAGCGCTCAAGCCGGCCCACTGCGTGGGCTCGCGGTGCTGCTGCCACAGTTGCTGGAACAACGCCTGCTTGTCGGTGCGCTCGCGCAACGGCGGCAGTTCCAGGGTCAGGCCGCCGATACGGTAGTACAAATCCTCTCGAAAACGCCCGGCCTGTACCAACTCACGCAGTGCGCGGTTAGTCGCCGAGATAATGCGCAGGTCCACCGGGAACAGCTCGCTGCTGCCCACCGGCTGCACGCAGCGTTCCTGCAATACCCGCAACAGGCGGGCCTGGGTCGCCAGCGGCATATCGCCGATTTCGTCGAGAAACAGCGTGCCCTTGTCGGCCTTGCGGATCAGGCCGATGCTGCCTTTTTGATTGGCGCCGGTGAACGCGCCTTTTTCGTAGCCGAACAGTTCCGATTCCACCAACTCAGCGGGAATCGCCGCACAGTTCACCGCGATATACGCTTTTTGGCTGCGCGAACTGGCTTGGTGCAGGGCTTTGACGAACACCTCTTTGCCCACCCCGGTTTCGCCATGGATCAGCAGCGGAATGTCTTTTTCCAACAAGCGCTCTGCCTGGCGCACGGCCTTTTCCACGCGCACATCACCAAAATGCAGGGTCTTGAGGCCAATCGCCGTCGGTTTTGGCTGCGCAGGCTCAGTGAACACGCGGGCCTGCATCGGCACCTGCTGGGGACGCTTCAACACACACTGGAAGCGATTGCGTCCCGCCGCCTGCAACGAAAACGGCAGACCCTCCGGCTGGTTCAGCAATTCCAGCAACGACACCTTGAACAGGCTGTCGATCATCACCCGCGACAGGCTGATGCCCAGCAGGTTGTCGGCGCGACGGTTGGCCGACAGCACCTGGCCGCTTTCATCAAAGATCAAAAGCCCGGCCCACTGACTGTCGAGGTTGCTCAGGCCGGTATTGAAGGTCAGTTGAAAGTGTTCACCGCGAAACAAGTTGAGGATCAGCCGGTTTTCCACGGTCTGGCTCATCATTTTGACCATGCCCAGGGTGTGGGAGGGCGGCAGGTAGCTGTCACTGGACACGTCCAGCACCGCGATGATTTCACGCTGCGCATCAAAGATCGGCGCCGCCGAGCCGGTCATGAAGCGGTTGGCCTTGAGGAAGTGCTCGTCGTGCTCGATATGCACCGCCTGGGCGCAGGCCAGTGCGGTGCCGATGGCGTTGGTGCCGCTGCAGCGTTCCTTCCAGCTGGCGCCAGCGCTGAACCCGCGGGCCAGCTTGGGCTCGATAAAGCGTTGGGTGCCCCACGACGTCAGTACCTGGCCCTGATTGTCGGCCAGCATGATCAGGCAATTGGAATTGCTCAGGATATTCTCGTAGTAGGGCAGGACCTCCTGGTGGGTGGTCTGCACCAGCGAATGCTGGCTCTCCAGCAGTTGGCTGATGCCCTCGGCCGGCAATGGATCAAAGCTGGGCGTGCTCTGGTGGTCCAGGCCAAACGCGCGGCAACGGCGCCAGGAGTCCTGGATGATGGTGTCGTGGGGCAAGGGTTCGGCCATGGGGCGACCTTCTGTTTTTATTGTTTTTATGGGCCCCCGCCGGCGCGGGGGCCTAATTAGTGTTGTTCAGGACTGTTCATTGTCAACCCCCGGATTGTTCAGTTGTTCAGCCTGGCTTGTTCATTTGTGTTCACTGTTGAACATGCAATTCAAGCTATTTCCTTATGGATCAATCACCTGCCGCTTTTGGCACGAAACTCGCTCTGACGACTGGCCAGATTCATTCCAATAATAAAAAGGTCGTGTCATGTCATTGACCCTGGAACATGTCTCCCGCGTCGTCGAAGGCCAAACCTGGATCGACGACGCCACCCTGCGTTTCGAGCCCGGCTCCTTCAACGTGTTGCTGGGCCGCACCCTGTCCGGCAAGACCAGCCTGATGCGTCTGATGGCCGGCCTGGACAAGCCCGACAGCGGCCGCATCCTGATGAACGGCGTCGACGTCACCCACAAGCCGGTGCGCCTGCGCAACGTGTCGATGGTGTATCAGCAGTTCATCAACTACCCCACCATGACCGTGTTCGAGAACATCGCTTCGCCTTTGCGCCAGGCGGGTGTGGCAGATGAAATCATCCGCAGCAAGGTGCAGGAAACCGCCCGGATGCTGCGTATCGAGAAGTTTCTCCAGCGCCACCCGCTGGAACTGTCCGGTGGTCAGCAGCAACGCACGGCCATGGCCCGCGCGCTGGTCAAGGACGCTGAACTGATTCTGTTCGACGAGCCTTTGGTGAACCTGGACTACAAACTGCGTGAAGAACTGCGTCAGGAAATGCGCGAGCTGTTCCAGGCCCGTCACACCATCGCCATCTACGCCACCACCGAGCCCAACGAAGCCCTGGCCCTGGGCGGCACCACCACCATTCTTCACGAAGGCCGGGTGATCCAGAGCGGCAAGGCCGCCGAGGTCTACCACCAACCGCAGAGCGTGCTCGCCGCCGAGCTGTTTTCCGAGCCGCCGATCAACCTGATGCCGGGGCGGATCAGCGGCAACGAGGTGAGCTTCGCCAATTTCGTGCACTTTCCTTTGAACGTCGACCTGCGTCCCATCGGCGAAGGCGAGTTCCGTTTTGGTGTGCGCCCCAGCCATATCAGCCTGGTGCCGAGCAACGACGATGATCTGGAGCTGGCGGTAACGGTGGAAGTCGCCGAGATCAGCGGCTCGGAAACCTTCCTGCATGTGCGCAGTGAGCATTTCCTGTTGGTGCTGCACCTGCCGGGGGTGCATGAGTACGACGTCGACGCGCCGATCCGCGTGTATATCCCCACCCATAAATTGTTTGTGTTCGATGGCCAGGGCCGTTTGGTCCAGGCCCCCGGACGCCGTGTCGCGAGGGTTGCCTGATGGCCGAGATCCATTTGCAGAACCTGGCGCACAGCTACAGCGCCACGCCCAGCGGCCCGGAGGACTACGCGATTCGGGAAATGAACCACGTGTGGGAGCAGGGCGGTGCCTACGCCTTGCTCGGGCCGTCGGGCTGCGGCAAGTCGACCCTGCTCAATATCATCTCGGGCCTGCTCAGCCCCTCCGAGGGTCAGGTGCTGTTTGACACACAGGTGGTCAACGACCTCACGCCGGAAAAGCGCAACATCGCCCAGGTGTTCCAGTTTCCGGTGGTGTACGACACCATGACGGTGTTCGACAACCTGGCCTTCCCCCTGCGTAACCAGGGCATGGCCGAGGCGAAAATTCACAGCAAGGTGCAGGAAATCGCCGAAGTCCTCGACCTGCAAAACCTGCTGACCAAAAAAGCCCGTAACCTCACCGCCGATGAAAAACAGAAAGTCTCCATGGGTCGCGGCCTGGTGCGCGACGACGTATCGGCGATCCTGTTTGACGAACCGCTGACGGTGATCGACCCGCACCTCAAGTGGAAACTGCGGCGCAAGCTCAAGCAGATCCACGAGCAGTTCAACATCACCATGGTCTACGTCACCCACGACCAGCTTGAGGCGTCTACCTTCGCCGACAAGATTGCGGTGATGTACGGCGGGCAGATCGTGCAATTTGGTACCCCGCGGGAACTGTTTGAGCGACCCAGTCACACCTTTGTCGGCTATTTCATCGGCAGCCCTGGGATGAACCTGATCGAGGTCCAGGCCGAGGCGGGCGGCGTGCGGTTTGCCGGCACTCATCTGCCATTGCCCGAGGCCATGCAGCAACGTCTTGCGGCGATGGACTACCGCAAACTGCAGGTCGGCATCCGTCCGGAATTTATCCACGTGTGGGACGAGCACAACCCCGACGCGTTGCAGGCTGATGTCACACACCTGGAAGACCTCGGCACCTACAAGATCATCACCCTCAACCTCGATGGCGCCCCCCTGAAAGTACGCCTGGCCGAAGACAAGCCGGTGCCCGAGGGCAAGGCCTCGATCAGCTTTCCCGCACAATGGTTGATGCTCTACGCCGACGATTACCTGCTGGAGGTGCTGCCATGAACAAGGTGCAGAACAACAAGGCCTGGTGGCTGGTACTGCCGGTGTTCCTGCTGGTGGCGTTCAGCGCGGTGATCCCGATGATGACCGTGGTCAACTACTCGGTGCAGGACATTTTCGACCAGTCCAGCCGCTACTTCGTCGGGGCCGACTGGTACAAGCAGGTGCTGCTCGACCCGCGTCTGCACGACTCGCTGCTGCGCCAGTTCATCTATTCGGCCTGCGTGCTGCTGATCGAAATCCCGCTGGGCATCGCCATTGCCCTGACCATGCCGACCAAGGGCCGCTGGTCGTCGCTGGTGCTGATCGTGCTGGCCATTCCGCTGCTGATTCCCTGGAACGTGGTGGGCACCATCTGGCAGATCTTCGGCCGTGCCGATATCGGCTTGCTCGGCTACAGCCTCAACGCCCTGGGCATCAGCTACAACTATGCGGCGAACACCGCGGACGCCTGGGTCACGGTGCTGGTGATGGACGTGTGGCACTGGACGTCACTCGTCGCGCTGCTGTGCTACTCGGGGCTGCGGGCGATTCCGGACGTGTACTACCAGGCCGCGCGGATTGATCGTGCGTCGGCCTGGGCGGTTTTCCGACATATCCAGTTGCCCAAGATGAAGAGCGTGCTGCTGATCGCGGTGATGCTGCGCTTTATGGACAGTTTCATGATCTACACCGAGCCGTTTGTACTGACCGGTGGTGGGCCGGGGAACGCGACCACCTTCCTCAGTCAGACCCTGACCCAGATGGCGGTGGGCCAATTCGACCTGGGCCCGGCTGCGGCGTTTTCCCTGGTGTACTTCCTGATCATCCTGTTGGTGTCCTGGCTGTTCTACACCGCCATGACCCACTCCGACGCCAACCGCTGAGGCCGCCAACATGAGCAAGCGCAAGGTTATTCCGCTGCTGATCTACATCCTGTTCCTGCTGGTGCCGATTTACTGGCTGCTGAACATGTCCTTTAAGAGCAACACCGAAATCCTCGGCGGGCTGACGCTGTTTCCGCAGGACTTCACCCTGGCCAACTACAAGGTGATCTTCACCGACCCCAGTTGGTACACCGGCTACCTCAACTCGCTGTACTACGTGAGTCTGAACACGGTGATCTCCCTGAGCGTGGCGCTGCCGGCGGCCTACGCCTTCTCGCGCTACCGTTTCCTGGGTGACAAGCACCTGTTCTTCTGGCTGCTGACCAACCGCATGGCGCCACCGGCGGTGTTTTTGCTGCCGTTCTTCCAGCTGTATTCGTCCATCGGCCTGTTCGATACGCACATCGCCGTGGCGCTGGCCCACTGCCTGTTCAACGTGCCGTTGGCGGTATGGATTCTTGAGGGCTTCATGTCCGGCGTACCCAAGGAAATCGACGAAACCGCCTACATCGACGGTTACTCGTTCCCCAAGTTCTTCGTGAAGATTTTCATCCCGTTGATCGGCTCCGGCATCGGTGTGACCGCGTTTTTCTGCTTCATGTTTTCCTGGGTCGAACTGTTGCTGGCGCGCACCCTGACCTCGGTCAACGCCAAGCCGATTGCTGCCGTGATGACCCGAACAGTGTCGGCGTCGGGTATCGATTGGGGCGTGCTGGCGGCGGCGGGGGTGTTGACCATCCTGCCGGGCATGCTGGTGATCTGGTTTGTTCGTAACCACGTGGCCAAGGGCTTTGCCCTGGGCCGGGTCTAGAGGAATCGATGATGGAATGGATGGCCTGGACCACCCCGACTGCGCTGTTCTTCGGTGGCATCGCCCTGATTCTGGCGGGCATGACCACCTGGGAACTGCGTTCGCCGAGCATTCCCCGGCGCGGTTTTTTACCGATCAGCACCACCCGTGGTGATCGCTTGTTTATCGGTCTTCTCGGCAGCGCCTACCTGCATTTGCTGGTTATTGGTGTTACCGACTGGAGCATCTGGGTGGCGTCCGCGCTCTCCCTGGTATGGCTGTTGAGTGTGATGCGTTGGGGCTAGTCCCCTTATGAATAAACAACCTGGAGGTCTCTATGTTGAATAAGAACAATAAGCTGCGACATAGCATTTCATTGGCCGCCGTACTGGCTCTGAGCGGTTTGAGCGCCACGGCCTGGGCCGATGCGTACGAAGATGCGGCGAAAAAATGGATCGGCAGCGAGTTCAAACCGTCCACCCTCACCGAAGCCCAGCAACTCGAAGAGTTGAAGTGGTTTATCAAGGCGTCGGAACCGTTCCGTGGGATGAAGATCAACGTGGTGTCGGAAACCCTCACCACCCACGAGTACGAGTCCAAGGTGCTGGCCAAGGCCTTCACTGAAATCACCGGGATCAAGCTGACCCACGACCTGCTGCAGGAAGGCGACGTGGTGGAGAAGCTGCAAACCCAGATGCAGTCGGACAAGAACATCTATGACGGCTGGGTCAACGACTCCGACTTGATCGGTACGCACTTTCGCTACGGCAAGACCGAATCGATCACCGACCTGATGGCCAACGAGGGCAAGGCCTTTACATCGCCGACCCTGGACCTCAAGGACTTTATCGGCCTGTCGTTCACCACGGCGCCGGACGGCAAGATCTACCAGTTGCCCGACCAGCAATTCGCCAACCTCTACTGGTTCCGCGCCGACTGGTTCGAGCGTCCGGAGCTTAAAGCCAAGTTCAAGGAAAAATACGGTTACGACCTGGGTGTGCCGGTGAACTGGTCGGCTTATGAAGACATCGCCAAGTTCTTCAGCGAAGACGTCAAGGAAATCGACGGCAAGCGCGTTTATGGGCACATGGACTACGGCAAAAAAGACCCGTCCCTGGGCTGGCGTTTCACCGATGCCTGGTTCTCCATGGCCGGCGGTGGCGACAAGGGCCTGCCCAACGGCTTGCCGGTGGACGAATGGGGCATTCGCGTGGAGGACTGCCACCCGGTGGGCTCCAGCGTCACTCGCGGCGGCGACACCAACGGCCCGGCCGCGGTGTTTGCCACGCAGAAATATGTGGACTGGATGAAAGCCTACGCGCCACCGGAAGCGGCGGGCATGACCTTCTCCGAATCCGGGCCGGTGCCGTCCCAGGGCAACATCGCCCAGCAGATCTTCTGGTACACCGCGTTCACCGCCGACATGGTCAAGCCAGGCCTGCCAGTGGTGAACGCCGACGGCACGCCGAAATGGCGCATGGCGCCGTCGCCGGTCGGACCGTATTGGGAAAAGGGCATGAAGAAGGGGTATCAGGACGTAGGCTCCTGGACCTTCCTCAAATCCACGCCCGAGAAACAAAGGCTGGCGGCCTGGCTGTACGCGCAGTTCGTCACCTCCAAGACCGTCTCGCTGAAGAAAACCATCGTGGGGCTGACGCCGATTCGTGAATCGGATATCAACTCCCAGGCCATGACCGACATGGCGCCGAAACTCGGGGGGCTGGTGGAGTTTTACCGCAGCCCGGCCCGCACCGAGTGGTCGCCGACCGGCACCAACGTGCCGGACTACCCACGCCTGGCGCAACTGTGGTGGAGCAACATCGCCTCGGCCGCCAGCGGCGAGAAGACCCCGCAACAGGCGTTGGATAACCTGGCCAAGGAACAGGACGCGATCATGACGCGCCTGGAACGCTCCAAAGTGCAACCGGTGTGCGGCCCGAAAATGAACCCCGAGCGTGACGCGCAATACTGGTTCGACCAGCCGGGTGCGCCTAAGCCGAAACTGGCCAACGAAAAGCCAAAAGGCGAGACCGTGACCTACAGCGACCTGCTTAAGTCGTGGGAGGCGGCGCGTAAGTAATAGCGCCAGGCAGTGAAGGACAGAACGGCACGCTTGCGTGCCGTTTTTTTGTTCGTGGGTGAAGGTGCCTGCCTTTCATCTGCAGGGTGGTAAAACCCATTGACCGCTTATCCCCACTGTCACAAACCCGATTGAATTTTCCCCACCCGCCCATGCTCTTCCCTATAGAAGCGCCGCACAGCGCGCGCTCTTGCGGGGCCTTCATGCCAGAAGGCCAGGTTGTATAGGACATTGCGGGAACTGCCATCATGACGCTATTAACGGCGCTGTCGGGCCAACCGGCTTCTGTGCATCACTCGGGCTGCGGCGACTGTCAGCGGGTCTATCAACAGCTGTATGGCGAAGCGCCGGACGCTTGCGCACTGGCGCGCGAGTTCCTGCACACGCAGCTGGCGCAGGTCCAGGACGCGGCCTGCGATCTGCCCGACGAGCCGGACCATTTGTTTGCCTGGGTCGAGCAGCGTTGCGCCGCCGTCGCCCAGGCCTACGCCGACTACCTTGAGCAGCGCCAGCAAGGCCGGCCGCGTCGTTACTTTCGCAACAAGGCCCATGCGCTGTATGTGCTGCAACGTGTGGCGCCGACCAAGCAGGTCGATGGCGCGTGGCTCTATGGGTTGCTGCGCCACTGGCAGGACCAGCGCTTCGACGGCCTGCTCACCACCTACCTCGAAGAGCTGGGCGATGGCCAGGCCGCGCAGAACCATGTGGTGATCTACCGCAAGTTGCTCAGTGAGCACGATGCCGACAGCGAGGCGGGCCTGGAGGATGAGCACTACCTGCAAGGCGCGCTGCAACTGGCCCTGGGCTTGTGCGCCGACGAGTTTCTGCCGGAGGTCATCGGCTACAACCTGGGCTATGAGCAGCTGCCGCTGCACTTGTTGATCACCGCCTATGAGCTGAGCGAGTTGGGCATCGACCCTTACTACTTCACGCTCCACGTGACCATCGACAATGCCAGCAGTGGCCACGCCTGCAAGGCGGCACAGTCGGTCCTGAACCTGCTGCCGCTGGGCGAGGGCAGGGCGGACTTTTACCGGCGCGTGGCTCAGGGCTATCGCCTGAATGATTTGGGTGCGGGCACCACGGCGGTGATCGACCGCTTCAACCTGTTGGACGAAGTGGTGGCAATGCTTGAACGCAAGCGCACCTTCGGCCAACACATGCATTCGGACTATTGCCGCTTCGAGGGCAAGACCGTCAATCAATGGCTGGCGACGCCGGGGCAGATCCCGGATTTTCTGCGCGCCCTGCAGGACAAGGGCTGGATCAAACTCAACCAGAACCCCGCCGACAGCCGCTTCTGGCAGCTGATCGAAGGGGCGGGCGCGGCGATGTTCGGTGTGTTCAGCGGCTATGAAAAACAACTGCTGCACGACTGGATCGCCGGTGACTGGGTCAGCGAGCAACGCGTTCCACCCGCCAGGCCGGGACGCGGCAGCCCGTTTGCCCGCGAGCAGCAGCGCCCGGCAGACCCGGATACCCAGGCGCTGGTGGAGTCGCTGAGTAACCTGCCCGACGCGCAACAACTCAACGCGCTGATCCCGTGGCTGTCGGCCCGCCGTCATTGCACCCCGGCCGGCCTGTACGCCACCCGCCGTTTTATCCAACTGCGTGCGCGTCTGCGCTAAGGAACCGCTCATGTCTGCACAACAACTGGCCGACCGCGCCTTACTCAACCTGGGCAAAGGCCTGAAAGAGAGCGGCTACCGCTTTGTCACCCCGACGCCCTTGACCCACGAACGGGTGTACCGGCGGCTGGCGACCCCGCTGGCAATGAACCTGCGCGATGTGTTCGGCTGGTCGATGCCGTTTGAGCATGACCTGCTGCCCGCTGCCTTTCGTGATGAGCTGCAGCAAGCGGACGTGATCGAAAAACACGACGCGCTGTGGCGCAGTACCGTGCGCTGGTCGAGCCTCGGGGATTTGTTGTTTGCGCATTCGCCGTACCCCACCACCCAGGCGGATGCGGTGTTCTTCGGCCCCGACAGCTACCGGTTCGCCCAGGTGATCCAGGCCCATCTGCAACAGCGTTTCGAACCGATCAAGTGCGCCGTCGACATTGGCTGCGGCGCAGGTGTGGGCGCCCTGGTCATCGCCCAGGCGCGGCATGACGCGCAGGTGCTCGCGGTGGACATCAACCCGCGCGCCCTGCGCATGACCGCGGTGAACGCCGAGCTGGCCGGGCTGGACAACGTCAGGGTGTACCAGAGCGACCTGCTGGCGAGCCTGGACGGTACGTTCGATTTAATCGTCGCCAACCCGCCCTACATGAACGACGACCGTCAGCGCGCCTACCGGCATGGCGGCGGTGCATTGGGTGAGCACTTGTCGGTACGCATCGTCGGCGAGTCCCTTGGGCGCCTGACCCTGGGCGGCAGCCTGGTGCTCTATACCGGGGTGGCGATGGTGGCCGGCGGCGATCCGTTTCTGGAAGCGGTCGAGCCGTTGCTGGCCAGCGATGCCTTCGGCTGGACCTACCGCGAACTGGACCCGGATGTCTTCGGTGAAGAACTCGACAAACCAGGCTATGAGCGCGTGGAGCGGATCGCCGTGGTCGCGCTCACCGTGACCCGCTTGCGCTGAACGCCCATGCTCACCTTCGGCATTGAAGAGGAATACTTCATCACCGACCTGCACAGCCGTCGCATGCTCAGCGAGCCACCGGCCGCGGTATTGGCGGCGTGCCAACGGGCGATCGGCGCGGGGTTTGCCTTCGAGATGTTCCAGGGGCAGATCGAAGTCGCGTCGCCGGTATTCAAGGCCAGTCGCGAAGCCGCCGATTACCTGGCCACCGTGCGGCATAACTTGGCTGAATCCCTCGGCGAATTCGGCCTGGGCATTGTCTGCGCCGGCAGCCATCCCCTCACGGCCTGGCGTGACCAGGCACCCACCGCGCAGGCGCATTTCGAGTGCCTGTTCGAGGACATCCAACACGTGGCGCGCCGCAGCGTGTTGTGCGGGCTGCACGTGCATGTGCAGGTGCCGGCGCAGGTGGACCGCATAGCGGTGATGAACGAAGTGTCACCGTGGCTGCCGTTGTTGCTGCTGCTCAGTTGTTCGTCGCCGTTCTGGGAGGGCGCGCCCAGTGGTTTCATGAGCTACCGCCAGGCCGCCTGCGACGAGTGGCCGCGCATGGGCGTGCCGGAGCATTTCGAGGATTGGGCGGCCTACCAGCGCTACCTGGCGTTGATGCAGCGCGTGGGTGCGATCAAGGCTGACGGCAACGGCTGGTGGGGGATTCGCCCGGCGGCGCGTTATCCCACCCTGGAACTGCGCATGACGGACGCGTGCCCCCGGCTGAACGACGCACTCCTACTGGCGACGCTGTTTCGTGTAATGGTCACCCATGCCTGCGGGATGCCTCGGCCCGGCGCCCTGTTCACCGCCCAGACCCGTTGGCTGCTCAAGGAAAACCGCTGGCAGGCCAAGCGCTACGGTACGGCGGGTACTTTCGCCCTGGACGACCAAGGCACCACCGGCGCCGCCGAACAGCTGTTACAGCGCGCGGCACAACGCTTCCAGACGACCGCCGAGGCCATGGGCGAACCCTTGTTGTTCGAGCACGCCCTGGTGCTGTTGCGGCGCGGCAACAGTGCGGTGGATCAACTGAAGTGTTTCGCCGACGCCTCTGCCACGGACGCGGACGCGCATGCGGGGCTACAGGCAGTCGTCGACCGCTTGCTTGCCCAAAGCCGTGGCGACCTTTGATCGGCTGGCTGCGAACGCCAACGGAACACTTGCCATCACTGCTGCCCCTAATGACTGACTCTACTCAATAACCGGAGTGCAGCCCATGCGAGCCATGACGTACCAAGGCGCCCATAAGGTGCAGGTGGACACCGTCCCCGACCCCATCATCGAACAACCCGACGACATTATTTTGCGGGTCACCGCCACCGCTATCTGCGGCTCTGACCTGCACCTGTACCGCGGCAAGATCCCCACCGTGGAACATGGCGATATATTCGGCCATGAATTCATGGGCATCGTCGAAGAAACCGGGCCAGGGGTGACAGCGGTCCAACGCGGTGACCGCGTGGTGATCCCGTTCGTGATCGCTTGTGGTGAGTGTTTTTTCTGCCAGTTGCAGCAATTCGCCGCCTGTGAAACCACTAACGACGGGCGCGGCGCGATTCTGAACAAAAAGGCGATCCCGCCGGGTGCTGCGCTGTTCGGCTACAGCCGCCTGTATGGCGGCATTCCGGGTGGTCAGGCCGAGCTGGTAAGGGTGCCTAAGGCCAACACCGGCCCGTTCAAAGTGCCCGGCGTGCTGGCGGATGAAAAGGTGCTGTTTCTATCCGACATTTTGCCCACCGCCTGGCAGGCCGTGACCAACGCCGGTATTGGCCAGGGCTCCAGTGTGGCGATCTATGGTGCCGGGCCGGTGGGGTTGCTGAGTGCAGCGTGCGCGCAGATGCTGGGCGCCGAGCAGATCTTCATGGTTGACGATCACCCGTATCGGCTGGCCTATGCGCAGAAGATGTACGGCGTGATCCCGATCAACTTCGAAGACGACGATGATCCCGCCGACACCATCATCCGCCAGACCGCCGGCATGCGTGGCGTCGATGGCGTGGTGGATGCCGTCGGCTTCGAAGCCAAGGGCAGCACCACCGAGACCATCCTCACCACCCTCAAGATCGAAGGCAGCAGCGGCAAGGCCCTGCGCCAATGCATCGCCGCCGTGCGCCGGGGTGGGGTGGTCAGCGTGGCGGGTGTGTATGCGGGGTTCATCCATGGGTTCATGTTTGGCGACGCGTTCGACAAGGGCCTGACCTTCAAGATGGGCCAGACCCATGTGCAGCGCTTTCTACCGGAACTACTGGAGCACATTGAACTGGGGCGTTTGAACCCGGAGGCGATCGTCACCCATCGACTGTCACTGGAACAGGCGGCGCGGGGCTATGAGCTGTTTGATAAAGCCGAGGAGGAGTGCCGCAAGGTGATTCTGGTGCCAGGCATTGAGGATCGGCCGCTGGCCGAGCCGCTGGACGAAGAACTGACGCCCGAGTTCCGCGTACAAGGCATGCCCGGTTTCTAGGCCACAGCGCGCTGTGAATGTGGGAGGCGTTGTGCTCCCACAGTTGCGCTATAACGTTGTGGTCGACTCGTATCAGGCCAGTGCCTGTGGCTGAATGCGCAGCTCACCGTCGACATCCTTGACCAGCCCACTGGCCAGAAACAGCGGCGCCAGGCGCTTGTGCAATTGCGGTTCGACAAACTCCTTCACCGTGTCCAGCGCCAGTGCGCCGCTGGCGGGCAGCTCTGCTTTGGTGTACGACAACCACGCTTTCTTCAGCGCCATCAGCACATCGCTGCCAGCCGTGGAGGCAAAGCGGCGGTGGCCGGGTTTGCCGTCGAAAGTGAAGGTGTGCTGGAACTCATAGCCAGTTTCATTTCCACTGCCCGCGGTGCAGCGGATGCAGGTGCAGAGGCCGTCGCCGAAGGCGCTGCGCAGGTAGGCGTTGAAGTCCACCACGGGCTTGAGTGACAGGCGCTTATCGACCTCGAACAGGTCCCCGGTCATTTTTTCGTCAGTGTTCAACGGGCAGTTCCTCGCGGGTTGCGGCAGTTTTTTCAAAGCGCGGCACGATACCAGCCGTGCGCGGGTTTGGGGGTATTTGCATCACAAATAGATGCGCGCTGTTGCCGCCCGCCGTTGCTGAAGCGAGCAGCGAGGCCCTGGGTGGCGGTGGCGGCTAGCGGAAAAACTCACCGGGTGTGGCATCAAACTGCTGGCGAAATGCATTGATGAAGGCTGACGTCGACTCATAGCCGCACCCCAGCGCCACGTCCGTGACCCGTTCGCCTCGCTCCAGGGCGGGCAGGGCGCTGAGCAGGCGCAAGCGTTGGCGCCAGGCGCGGAAGCTCAGGCCGGTGTCTTTTAGAAACAAGCGGCTGAGGGTTTTTTCGCTGAGGCCCAGTTTCTCGCTCCATTGGCCCAGGGTGGTCTGTTGTTCCGGGCGCAGGCTCAGGCTGCGGTAGATCTGGCGCAAGCGTGGCTCGTGGGGCAGCGGCAGCATCAAGTCCACCTGGGGCGCGGCGGCGAGTTGGTCGAGGATCACCTGGGCCAGCCGTCCATCCGGGCCATCCTCGGCATATTCCACCGGCAGCTCACTGAAACTGCGGATCAGCTCGCGCAGCAGGCTGTTCACCTGCAACACATGACAGTGCTCAGCCGCCCAGGCGGTGACGCTGCAATCAAGGTAGAGGCTGCGCATCTCGGTGTGCGGTGCGCTGTACACGCGGTGCGGCATGCCAGCGGGGATCCATACCGCCCGTTGCGGCGGTGCGATAAAGCGCCCGGCGCTGGTCTGGATCTCCAGCACCCCCGAAATCGCGTAAGACAATTGCACCCACGGGTGGCTGTGGCGGCGGGTCAACGCACGATTGGGCAGCGATTCGGTACGCCCATACACCGGACGCGGCAGGCTGGAGAGCCCGGGAATGCTGCGGCGAACGGTCTTATCGTGTCCTTTAGGCGGCATTTACTGGCTCATTGGCGTTAGTCGGTAACAAGCCGTTACGTTAGAGTCGCGGTGACGCTCTTGGCAACCCCTGGAAGATCCGCTTATGACTCGCCCCCGTTTCCTGCCTGACAACTTCACCCTGACGCTGATCGCCACGGTGGCCCTTGCCTCCTTGCTGCCCGCCAGCGGCCAGACCGCCGTGGCGTTTGGCTGGGTGACCAACCTGGCCATCGCGCTGCTGTTTTTTTTGCACGGCGCCAAGCTGTCGCGCCAGGCCATCGTGGCCGGGGCCGGCCACTGGCGCTTGCACCTGCTGGTGTTCAGCCTGACGTTCGTGCTGTTCCCGTTGCTGGGCCTGGCACTTAAGCCGGTGCTGTCGCCGTTGATCGGCAAAGACCTGTACATGGGCATGCTCTACCTCTGCGCATTGCCGGCCACCGTGCAATCGGCGATTGCCTTCACGTCCCTGGCACGCGGCAATATCCCGGCGGCGATTTGCAGCGCGGCGGCGTCCAGCCTGTTCGGGATCTTCCTTACGCCGTTGCTGGTGACGCTGTTGCTCAACGTGCACGGTGAAGGCGGCTCCACCGTCGATGCCATCGTGAAGATCAGTGTGCAACTGCTGCTGCCGTTCATTGCCGGGCAAATCGCCCGTCGCTGGATCGGTGCATGGGTGGGCCGCAACAAGACCTGGCTCAAGTTCGTCGACCAGGGCTCGATCCTGCTGGTGGTCTACGGCGCGTTCAGCGAGGCGGTCAACGAAGGCATCTGGCATCAGATTCCGCTGTGGGAACTGGGCGGCCTGGTGGTGGCCTGCTGCGTGTTGCTGGCGCTGGTGCTGGTGGCGTCGACCGTGCTGGGCAAGGTGTTCGGCTTTAACCAGGAAGACCGCATCACCATCCTGTTCTGCGGCTCGAAAAAAAGCCTGGCCACCGGCGTGCCCATGGCCCAGGTGCTGTTTGCCGGGGCGAGCATGGGCGTGTTGATTCTGCCGTTGATGCTGTTTCACCAGATTCAATTGATGGTGTGCGCGGCGTTGGCGCAGCGCTATGCGAATCGGCCGGAAAGCATCCCGGAGTTGATGGGGCAGGTGGAGCCTTAGGTTGGCGAATCACCTCAAGTTTGCGCACTGAAGGTCGATCTCTTGCTTACCAGCCCAAGCAGGAGCGTCGACGAAGGGGGGGACGCTGTCTTCGCCCTGAGCGGTTGGCCGTCGAATCTTCAAGGATCAGCGCCTACACCGCGGCGAGAAACCTATAGAATGCTTGGCGGCGGCGCTTGTCCTGGGTGGCCGTTCGATCATCGCTAGAGTACTTCGCCGTTAAATGAGCCAGTCAGCCGCAACCCCTCAAGCCAATTGGCAACCGGTCATCGCCCTCGCGCTGGCCGCCTTTGTGTTCAATACCACCGAATTCGTGCCCGTCGGGCTGCTCAGCGCCATCGGCGCCAGCTTTGACATGCAGGTGTCCAGCGTCGGCCTGATGCTCACCATCTATGCCTGGATCGTGTCCCTGACCTCGCTGCCGGTGATGCTGCTGACGCGTAACGTCGAGCGGCGCAAATTGCTGATCGTGCTGTTCGCTCTGTTTATTGCCAGCCATATCCTGTCCAGCGTGGCCACCAGTTTTGGCCTGCTGATGGTCAGCCGGGTCGGCATCGCGCTGGCCCATGCGCTGTTCTGGTCGATCACCGCGTCCCTCGCAGTGCGCCTGGCGCCAGCCGGCAAGCAGGTACAAGCCCTCGGGCTGCTGGCCACCGGCACGTCGCTGGCGATGGTGCTGGGCATTCCCCTCGGCCGTCTGCTCGGCGAAGCCATGGGCTGGCGTACCACGTTCCTGGTGATCGCCGCGTTCGCGGGAGGCCTGGTGTTCTGGCTGGCGCGCACGTTGCCGCTGCTGCCGAGCCAGAACTCCGGTTCGCTGCGCAGCCTGCCGCTGCTGTTCAAACGCCCGGCGCTGGTGGCGCTCTACGTGCTCACCGCGCTGA
Organism: Pseudomonas sp. EYE_354; assembly: GCF_023148575.1. Classification (NCBI taxonomy): domain Bacteria; kingdom Pseudomonadati; phylum Pseudomonadota; class Gammaproteobacteria; order Pseudomonadales; family Pseudomonadaceae; genus Pseudomonas; species Pseudomonas sp. EYE_354. Next base: position 4,469 of record NZ_JAHXNQ010000007.1, on the reverse strand, counting down.
CCGTGACCGCGCAATTCACCGCCTACAGCTACATCGAACCGTTCGTCGAAGGCGTTGCCGGCCTGGGTGGCAGCGCGGTCACCCTGATCCTGCTGGTGTTTGGCGGCGCGGGCATTATCGGTTCGCTGCTGTTCAGCCTGGTGCACCGCTTCAATCCCCACCTGTTCGTGGTCGGCGCGGTGTTTATCCTCGCCGCGTGCCTGGCGCTGATGCTGCCGTTGAGCGGTGCCGAATCCTACCTGGTGGTGTTGAGCGTCTTCTGGGGCATGGCGATCATGGGCTTCGGCCTGGCCATGCAGTCCAAAGTACTGGTGCTGGCCCCGGACGCCACCGACGTCGCCATGGCGATGTTCTCGGGCATCTACAACATCGGCATCGGCGGCGGCGCCCTGATGGGCAGCTGGGTCGGCAGCCACTTCGGCTTCGCCTGGATCGGCGCGGCGGGCGGGTTGCTGGCGGCGCTGGCGTTGGGTGGGTATTGCCTGGCGATTCGGCGGTTTGGGACGGGCGTGGCCGGCGCTTGAGTTCGACGTCAGGGCGCAGATTCCTGGCATGCAACGTGACACCAAACGATAGGTGTTTAGAAGGAGTGGACGACTATGAAGGTAGCGGAACTCAAGCGTTTTCTTGAGGCGCAGACTCAGTTCTCGTTTGGGGATGTAGCGACGGCCTATACCGCCAATGACTTCTGGACGTGGGCCTTTTCCAACATGGAGGTTCCTGTTCTGCGGGGTGTGTTGATTGAGTATCTGGTGGCCCGTCACCTGATCGCCCACAACGATGCAATCGTTGGAGACACGGTCAGGTCACTCACGACTCAAACCCCTGGCCCTGGTGAATTGACCAAGAGTATCGAGCGATTCTACGGGCAGCAGCCCCACGGTGATGTGTTTGATCTCCAACTCACGTGGGGCGTGACGCTTGAAATCAAAAGCACAGCGTCGCCGCACAACTGGCGGATTCGGAAAACCAGTCGCTGGAACGGCATCGAAGACAAAAACCTCAAACAGACCGTGTTCCCGGCGCAGTTTTACATCCTTGCCCATATGGCCGATGACGCGGTGATCAAGGACGGTAAACTCGATTTGGGCGCGGTGGTTTTCCACGTGCGGACCGGCCGCGAAATGGACGCGCTTGCGGGCAAGCATGAGTCGGTGGGGTTTTCCACGTTTGTGGGAGAGGGCGCCAGTTTTCGCTGTTGCAGTTTTGATCAACTGCCTGACGTATTGCTTGCTCTGCAGACCAGGCGGCTTGCCGATATCCGCGCAAAAATGCTGCCCGGTTGGCAGCTTGAGCCTTTCAAGGAGAACACCGATCAGGTTTATCTGCCATTGGCCGTCGAGGAGGACGGCAAGGTGCACGCTTGGTGGTACTGGGAGTTCAATTACGAGATCAAAGGAAAAAAAGAGCGGCGAATGGTCCTGGTGGATACCATCGACTCATGCTGGCTTCCCGGTGTGGTACCCGACTGGCGTGACTGGGAGGCTGCGGGGTTCTCTTACGTCGCGCAGGTCCCGGTTGCTGAAGAAGCGGGCGAACCTGATCCTGCAATGGTTTCCTAGAACCCGGCCAACACCGCCCCCTGCATTTTCGATTACACCATTGTTCGAGGCTTCCGGGCCGGGTCGGGCGACCTTCGGTCGTCAGTGGCTGTCTTTGAGCGCAATCGTCGGGGCGGTCGCGCCGACAGCCCCGGCCCGGTCCGCCATGAAACGCGCCGGCGGCTGGCCCACGGTTTTGCGGAACATGGTGATAAAACCGCTGGCGTTTTCGTAACCCAGGTCCAGTGTCACACGCTGCACACTGTCGCCCTTGGCCAGGCGTTGCAGTGACAGGATCACAGGCAACTCCCGACGCCCGCGGCCGAAACTCAGGCCCAGTTCCTTTGAGCGGTGCAGATCACCGGCATCTGGACTACTTTGATTGACGAGTGATCCTACCCGGTACTGACCCATGCACACGTTTTGGAAGCGTTACTTGGCCCTGTTGGAAAATGACCTGAGCACGCAGATTTTCGACAACGTCAAGAACCTGCTGGTCTGTGCGCTGCTGTTTGCCGCAGGCACCAATGCACTGCTGGGCCAGCAGGTGTTGTTCGTTGGGGTGTTTGCGTCCGGCGTGGCGGGGTGGGGGCTGATTGTGCTGTCGGCGGTGCTGATGTTGCTGAACGTGAGCGATGGCATTCGCCGGCTCGCCAAGCTGCGCTATCACTTGGCGTTGCAGCTGTTGTTGATCCTGATTTATCTGGTGGTGGCCGAGCGGGTGGTGGAGATTGTGTGGGGCTTTCGCGCCCATTGAAGTATCCTCCGCGCCCCGCTATCACTGATTCAAACCAAGATGACAGGACAAGACATGCAGGCGCTGCTGGAGTCGATCCTCGACGAAGTGCGTCCATTGATCGGCCTCGGCAAAGTCGCCGATTACATCCCCGCCCTGGCCCATGTACCGGCCAACCAACTCGGCATCGCCGTGTACGGCAACGACGGCTCGGCCTACCGTGCCGGCGACGCCGATACGCTGTTCTCAGTGCAGAGCATCTCCAAAGTGTTCAGTCTGGTGCAGGCCATCGACCACGGTGGCGAGAGCATCTGGGAACGCCTGGGCCATGAGCCGTCGGGGCAGCCGTTCAACTCGCTGGTGCAACTGGAGTTCGAAAGCGGCCGCCCGCGTAACCCGTTCATTAACGCCGGCGCGTTGGTGATTTGCGACATCAACCAGTCGCGCTTTGCGGTGCCGATCCTGTCGATGCGCGACTTCGTGCGGCGCCTGTCGGGCAACCCGCATATCCTGGTCAACAGTGTTGTCGCCGACTCCGAAGCCCAGCACGGCGCACGCAGCGCGGCCATGGCTTACCTGATGAAATCGTTCGGCAACTTCCACAACGATGTGCATGCGGTGCTGCACAGCTACTTCAACTATTGCGCCTTGCAGATGAGCTGCCTGGACCTGGCCAAAGCGTTCAGCTTCCTGGCCAACGAGGGCACCAGCGCCCACAGTGGTGAACAGATCCTGAGCCCACGCCAGACCAAGCAAGTCAACTCGATCATGGCCACCAGCGGGCTCTACGACGAGGCGGGCAATTTTGCCTACCGCGTCGGCTTGCCGGGCAAGAGCGGGGTAGGGGGTGGCATTGTCGCGGTGGTGCCAGGGCAGTTCACGGTGTGCGTGTGGTCGCCGGAGCTGAACGCGTCGGGCAACTCCCTGGCGGGGATCAAGGCGTTGGAGTTGTTGAGTGAGCGGATTGGGTGGTCGGTGTTTTGAGTGGGTTGAGATCGTTCCCACGCTCTGCGTGGGAATGCACCCCGTGACGCTCCGCGTCACCATTGCGCACTCTTCGAACTTCACACTGGCCGGCGGGACGCGGAGCGTCCCAGGCGGCATTTCCACGCAGAGCGTGGGAACGATCATTGGGTGTCATGCGGCTGGATGGGCGTCATCCAGTGCTTTGTCCACCAACAGTTGCACACAGCGTTCGCGGTCAAACGAAGAGGGTGGCAGCTGTACGCGGGTTGACCGACCGGTTGTCAACGAACCCGGCATACCCGAAGGTATCCCGCGCACAACTGCCGCGACACGATACCTCAGGCACAAAAAAACGCCTGGGATAGGGGCAGGGCGTAGCAGTTCGTTAAGAAGGCCGGACGGTCAAATCCGGTCGCTGAATTGGCAGCGACGGGCGAAGAGGTTAGTCAGCGAAGTTCCGGGCGGCAACCTGAAAGAAGTGTGAGAAATCCCTGATCAGGTACGCGACTTCACGGCACCACAACCCCGCTATAGGGGGGAGTTTCTACAGCAGGATTGTTGCCAAAAAGAATGCGCCCCTTGGGGCGCATTCTTTTGTTCGGTCAACAATCACCCATCAGGCAATTGAGATCGTTCCCACGCTCTGCGTGGGAATGCACCCCGTGACGCTCCGCGTCACCATTGCGCACTCTTCGAACTTCACACTGGCCGGCGGGACGCGGAGCGTCCCAGGCGGCATTTCCACGCAGAGCGTGGGAACGATCATTGGGTGTCATGCGGCTGGATGGGCGTCATCCAGTGCTTTGTCCACCAACAGTTGCACACAGCGTTCGCGGTCAAACGAAGAGGGTGGCAGCTGTACGCGGGTTGACCGACCGGTTGTCAACGAACCCGGCATACCCGAAGGTATCCCGCGCACAACTGCCGCGACACGATACCTCAGGCACAAAAAAACGCCTGGGATAGGGGCAGGGCGTAGCAGTTCGTTAAGAAGGCCGGACGGTCAAATCCGGTCGCTGAATTGGCAGCGACGGGCGAAGAGGTTAGTCAGCGAAGTTCCGGGCGGCAACCTGAAAGAAGTGTGAGAAATCCCTGATCAGGTACGCGACTTCACGGCACCACAACCCCGCTATAGGGGGGAGTTTCTACAGCAGGATTGTTGCCAAAAAGAATGCGCCCCTTGGGGCGCATTCTTTTGTTCGGTCAACAATCACCCATCAGGCAAT